>JAYZVA010000020.1:0-14816 GCA_036156175.1 Myxococcota bacterium | reverse complement strand
GATGCCGATGCCGATGCCGATGCCGATGCCGATGCCGATGGCGGCCCAGTCATGCCCTGCGAGGGCGTCGCAACGGGCTGGAACATTGGAGAATGCGCCGAGAACTTCACGATCGTTGACCAAAACGGCGATGAACGAAGCCTGCATGACTTCCATGGCGACGTCATCATGCTGAACCTGTCCGGGTTCACCTGAGGATCCTGCCGAAGCCTGGCTTCAGGCTTGCAATCGTTTGAAGATGCCCACAAGCCCAGCGGGTTCTCCGCAATGACCATCCTGCGCGATTGCCCAGGGGGAGCCCCCAATGCCGTGGAATGGGCCGAAGAGTTCGGCTTGAGCCTCCCCGTGTGGTGCGATGAAGACCTCTCGGTGTGGTCGGCGGTGGATATGGGACCCTACAAGCCCCAAATTGTTGTAATCGACCGCTCCATGACCGTTGTATTCCGAGACAACGAACTGAACGCATTCGAGCGGGGCGAGGAAGCGGTCATTGACGCGCTCTAAGCCGACGCCGTCGAGGGTTGCCCATGACTGAATGGTCCGACACCGGTGAGCTTCGAGCCCAGTGCCCTGCGTGTTTCGAATGGGTCGAGCTGGACGTCGACCCGAACGACCGCGGGTCGATGGTTCAAGACTGCGATGTGTGTTGCCGGCCGATGGAGGTGACCGTGCATTGGTCTGGGTCTGACGGGCCTTGGGTCTCGGTGCGGGCCGCGTACTGAACCGGTCTATGGCCGCCGGATGGTGACGACACGGTTGGCGCCGATGCTCTCGTGGCGGGTGGTCTCGCCATCGGGCCACTGAACCTCGAGGTCCACCGTTTCCGAAGACCCCAGCCCAAAGTGCGCGCGCAGGGGCTTGGAGCTCTGAAGCCCCGAGCTGCCTGCGGTCATCCATTTTCGTTGGGTCTGGCCATCAGCAGTTGCGGTGACGACGGCCCCGATCGCACGGGCATTGCCGCCGCCTTGCTGCAATCGCACGTCCACCCAGTGGTCCTCACCGCATTGGGCCAACCAAGCCTGAACCTCGCCACCAATCTCCCGCGTCAACAGATCCAACCAACCGTCCCCGTTCAGGTCGGTCAGAACAACGGCACGGGTGCTTCCATTTCCGGCCACACCCCAGCCGTTGGCTTGCTGCTCGAATCGACCATCAGCGTTTTGCAACCAAAGTCCATCCGGCTGACCCCAAGGGTTGGTGGCCGATTCCGGCACATCGGCCAGACCACCAAAGCCCATGAACAAATCCGTGAGGCCATCGTTGTTGATGTCCTCCAGTTCCACACCCCAACCGCTCCAACGCCCTTCAAGCGTCGTGTTGAAGAACAAGAAGTGAACGGCCGTTCCGTCGTACCAACCCCCCGCCCCGTCGCTTTCCATCAACCACATCCGATTCATGTCCGAGATCGCGAGCTCCGGGTACGCATCGCCGTTGAGGTCCCCGAGCGCAACGCCCATGCCTTCAATCCCCAAGTCCAGACTCGCCGATGCGGCATCTTCCGAGAACGCATCGGATTCTTGGTAGAACAACTGGTTCTTCACTTGGCAGCTGGCGGTGACTGACTTGTCGGAGATCGCGTACAAGTCGGGGTCCCCATCCAGGTCGGCATCGAACCACGCAGCGGCCCGCAGGCGGCCGTTCAAGCCGGGATGGTCCGGCATTCGGGTGGTCGCGTCCGCGAAGAAGCCGGACCCTTGATTCTCCCACAGCGCTTGGGGGCCATCGGTGTACGGGTTTTCGGGGTCAAGCCACGGCAAGTCACAGTGCCGGTTGGTGACCACAAACACGTCCAGGTCTCCATCCCCGTCCATGTCGGTGACGGTGGCGGACGCCGCCGGGTGGGCCGTCTCGCTGAATCCTGCATCGCCCGTGGCGTCGGTAAAGTTCCCGGTTCCATCGTTGAGCAACAACGAGTGCCCGCCTTCCCTCCTCGAAATGAACAGGTCCAAGTCACCGTCGCCCTCCACGTCGAAGGCCGTCCCAGCCGTGGTCGGCGATCCCAGAACGGCCGGTAAGCGGGAGCCCGCCTCATCCACGTACGTGCCATCGGGCTGTCGTACGTACAGCTGGTCGGTGCCAATCTGCGGAATGTAGATCTCCGCAACGCCATCGCCGGTAAAGTCGCCCACTGCCAAACCGCTGGCCGCAATGGCATCGCTTGTGCTCGACGTGCGTTGGTCGGCCCAATCAGGACCCCAGTCCACCGGGACAAAGGGGTCCGACTCGCGCCGGGATGGATTGCCGCAGGACTGCTCCGGACCCAGGTCAACCGTGAGTGTGTCGACGTCCGCATCCGCATCCGCGTCCGCATCGGCATCCGCATCCGCATCCGCGTCCTGACACTCCGGTGCGCCGGCACAGCCGTCATCATCGCAATCAAACAACCCGTCGCGATCGTTGTCGGCCGAGTCCGAACATTCCCCCGGCTCATCGCCCTCGTACTCGTCCGCCGGACCGGTCGGATCGTCATCCGAGTCGGGCGCTGAGACGCAGTTGCCGGCCTCCGACCGCACGTAGCCGTCGGCGCACTCCGTCGACGAGGACTCGGCGCACGAAACGGCGAACCAGACCAAGAGAGAACACCCGCGCATGCCCGCACTGTACCCGATCTGGTGCCTTGTGGGATCCGGGGGTTGCGAACAATGCCGGGACCCGACCCGCGAAGCGGTTGACAGCCCCACTGCGGAAGCGACTACCATAGAGCCCATGAACCGTTGGATGCCGTTGTTGTTGCTGGGATGCGACCCGACCAAAGCCCAGCCCTGCATGGACGGGACGGTTCGCAACGACCGCGGGCATTGCGTCCCCGACAACGGCGCAGCCGCGGGCGATGACCGGCCCGATTCACCCCTCCCGAGTGACACGGGCGAAACCGACCGTCTGGATACCGGCGGTGCACCAGCGGAGCCGCCGCCGCCACCCGATTACCCACCGACGCCACCGCTGATGAACTTGTCGGCGTCCACCCTCATCTTCGAAGGGGGCACCGCGGGAGCGCGAGTCGGCCGGTCTGGATCGGGTGCAGGAGACATCGACGGCGATGGCCGAGTTGACCTGTTGATCGGCGCCGACCGAGCCAATGGGGTCACGGGTGCCGAGTATGCGGGATGGGTGACCCTTCACTTATCGGCCAACCTGCCCGCCGACGGCGTCGTGGCGGTGGAGGGCGCACACGCGCGCTGGCTCGGCCAAACGGACGGCGAGTTGCTCGGGCACAACGTTGCCGCGGCCGGCGACATCAACGGTGATGGGCAAGCCGACCTCTTGATCGCGGGGTACCACTCCCCCGCTGGCGGCCACAACCGAGGCACCGTGTACGGAATCTCCGGAACCAGCGTGTCCGCGGGAACGCGGAGCATCGGCTCGGCAGACTGGTCGGTGCAGGGCTCCCGCGACATTGAGGGTCTGGGACACGGCATGTCCACCGCAGGCGATGTGGACGGCGACGGCTTGATGGATCTGGTCATGGGGGGGTGCTGCAGCTTCCCCCCCGAGTTGGGACGCGCGTGGGTGGTCACCGGTGCCGAGTTCACCACAGGGGACGTGGATCTGACGACCCACACACCGCGGTGGGACGGCGAGGCCGTCGATGACCAAGCAGGGTACAAGACCAGCCCCGCCGGCGACGTGGACGGCGATGGACTGGATGACGTCGCAATCGGCGCGCGCTTGCAGAGCGATGGAGCCAACCGAGCCGGAAAGGTCTACGTGATCTTTGGGTCATCGATTCCCGGCGTTGACATCGGAAGCCTGGCCGATGCCGATGTGCACCTTCCCGGAACCGCCATCGGCGGCGAGCAGGGCTACGACATCGGCCCAGTCGGCGACCTTGACGGCGATGGACTGGATGAACTCATCACAGGTGCCTACCACGCGGGTCGCGAGGCGATGGTCTCCGGTGAGGCAATGCTGTACCTCGGCGGCTCATTGTCGACGCAGAGCCGAATCCTCGACACCGATGCCGACATCCGCTTCGTGTCGTCCCAAGACAACCATCTGCTGGGGCTCAGCGTCGAAGGCGACATGGACTTGGACGGAAACGGCAGCATCGATGTGGTGCTCGGGGCAGCCGGCATGGCGCCCCCGACCCAAGGCGATGGCGGCGACAGTGGGTCCACCGTCGGCATGGACAGTCCGGGCGACGTGTACCTTTTTTGGGGTGAAGACCTGACTCCGGGCGTGCACAATGTCGACGATGCATCCGTTCATTTCGAGGGAGAGATTCGCAACGACCACGCTGGGATCCGCGTCACCAGTCCAGGCGATGTGGACGGGGACGGGACCGATGACCTCTTCATTGGTACCGAGCGGGGCCAAAACGATATCGGCCGGGCCTACCTGCTGACGCAGCTCAGCGCCGAGTGAACCGCACGGGTTCGCATAGCGGTATGATGGTGAACCGACGGAGAAGGCCGATGGACCGCCACACCACGTTCGACCGAGCGCTTGAATGAGACGAAAATGGCCCGGATACGCAGCCGCTGCCATGGCCTTGTTGGCCGCGGTGTCGTTGGGTCGGTCCGCCGGCCAACTGGACGCGCCCGCCGGCTGGGAGCGGGTCACTCGAGGGCAGCCATTCGTCAGTCAGGCCGTGGTCGCCTCTGGTCCGCCCCCGTGGCGGTCGTGGTCCCTCGCGGCATACGAAGGATTTGTGCGCAACGCCGAGGGCACGCGGCTGTCCATCGACGCGACACTGCCGGAGAGCGGAAGCCTGACGCTGAGCTTGAGCCACGGCGCTGCCCCATCGACTGGCTTGGTCATCGAAGCCGGCGCTGTGCCGTTCGGCGCGTCCATCGATGCCGACGGCAGCGTTTCTCCGTTGACCTGCAGCGGCACCCTTGACCGCACCCCGGCTGGACCGATCAGCGTGAGCATCGAGCAGACGCCCAGCGGTTGGACCGCAACCACGGGCACGCAAACCCTGATGTGTCCGTCCACGACCGCCGTGGGAAAACCGGCGGCCATTGCGGGCCTTCGACGGGTCTCGGTTGAGTCCCTCAGCGTCGACGGAGCGGGCCAAACCGCCTCGATGCTCGGCGCGGTCATTGGCGCCGTGGCCGCGGGTGCGGGTTTTTGGGCCGTGCTGCTGTTCGCCGCTCGCATCAGCGACGGGATCGCGCGCGCCATGGCGGTGGCGTCGCTGTCGGGGTGGTCTTTGATTCACTTGGACGGGGCGCGAACTGTCGAAATTCTGCGCCTCGTCGACCTGAATGGCCACCAACTGCCGCTGACCGCATCGATCGTCCTCGCGCTGCTCACCGGCTCGATTGGGCTGGCAGTGAGGTGGGCCCAGCGCCGCCCGATTCAGTGGTCGGTTGGCACAACCACCCTCTTGTTTGTGACCATTGCTGCCATCTGGCCCGTCATCGGCGCCATGGGCTGGCTGTACACCCTGCTGGGCGGACTCTCCCTGGGCGGTCTGATCTGGGTCAACGTGCACGCCCATCGCATCCGTCACTACAACTGGCTTGCGCTGGCCCTCGTGGGTTCGCTGGTGGGCTCGATCGAGGTCATGGTTCGGTATTCCCACGTCGGCTCGCTGTGGAATGCAGCGGATGAGCACCATGGCACGGGGTCGATGAACACCCTGTTCCAGCAGTTCGAAGGACTCGAGGCCGGCGTCCATTCCGTCTACCCGTCCGGCGGCTTCCCCGTCCGCCTGCCCGCCAAGACGCGACCGATTCGCATCGCATGTTTGGGGGCATCATCAACCGGCGGCGCATTTCAGAATGACTCGCTCGATGAATTTTATCCGGCCCGTTCCGCCCAACTCGCACCGCCTTCGGTGGAGGTGGTCAACCAAGGAGTCGGGGGATGGACCAGCTTTCACGTTCGTCGCTTCCTCGAGGGGCATGGGGACGGCCTCCAGTCCGACGTCTGGACCGTATACCTCGGCGTGAATGAACACATGCCGACCCGAATGACCTATGCCGATTTGTACGATCTCTGGTCGTCCGGCGGCGGCCAGGCCCGGTTCGCCGGACTGGACAACATTCGGCTCTTTCAGGCATTGCGTTTGTTGGTTCGCGGGCTCGCCGATTCTGCGGGAGCGGGGGTGCCGCCCGACCACTTCGAAGAAAACCTGAACGCCATCGCCGCCCTGGCCCAGAGCCAAGGGGTGAAGGTGTTGCTGATGAACGAAGGCATTCGTCCCGACCCCGATGCCTTGTGGCAGTACACCGGGGTGATGCGCGCCGTCGCCAAACGGCATCCCCATGTGGAGTTTCTCGACACCGCAGCCGCACTCGACCGCGTCGGGGACGGCGCGTTTATGGACTCGAACCACCTCACATCGCTGGGGCACGACACGGTGGCCAGGGGCATGATTCAAACCCTGAGCGGCCTCAACTGGATGTGAGCCCACCCCCACGGGTCGGACTCAATCCGATTCGATGTAGCGACTGCCAGCGGCGGTGATCGCGGCGACTCCCGTGGCGTGGTCAAAATCGATGAGCCCCTCGTCGACCAAACCCTCCATCAAGGTAGAGAACCGCTTGTGGCCAATGAAATAGCGCCGCTCGCTGCGATCGTGCATGTCGGCCAGGCTGGCCGTTCCACCTTGATCCACCACAAACTTCAGCATGGCGCGCCGGGTTCGTTCAAAGTGCTTGGCGGCTTTGGCGGCCATCTCTGCGGCCTTGGCCGCCTCGTCGGCCTCCCCATCAGCGCCTGTCGAAGGCTCGCTTGGATTCGGGTCCGGGTCGACCGTCGGGTTCTCGGAGGGAGGCCCGGGGTCGGACACCGACGGCGTCGGCCGCGGAGCTGCCGGCGGTCGTGCGACGACGGGCCGCTGAGGGGCGCTGGCCGCAGCGGGTTCTGCCGCTTTCGAACTGCCCGAATGACCCAGCAACCGGCGCACACCGCGCTTCAATCTGTCCCGTTTTCTCATGCGCCTCTCCTGCCAGGGAATCGATCCCGAGCTCACCTATCTCGTTGCCGCGATGCGGAGCGACCCGCCTGCGAGCACGCTGCCGGCATCATTCGGGTTTGGCCACGGGGACGCCCGCATCCACGGTCCCCGAAAACCCGCTCACCAACGACCACGCATCCGTCCAGCCCTGCTCTCGCAGCCAGTGCGTCACCCCAAAACTGCGGGCGCCCGCTGCGCAATACACGACCAGCCGCGCCGACTTCTCAGGCAGTTCGTCGACGCTCTGGGGCACATCGTTCATCCGAATTCGAAGCGCGCCCTCTGCGAACCCCGACCGCAGTTCGTGGGCCTCGCGAATGTCGAGCAACACAAGTGGCTCTCCATCGCCAAGCCATTCGCGAAGCCGTTCGGTCTCGATCTCCACCATGGGCTCTTCGGGTTCATCCACCGGTGCGGGTTCCGGATTGGGGGGAGGCGCCACAGCAACCGGCGGGCTGCGAACCGGTTCAGATTTGCCGCGAATCAATCGTCGAAGGATGCGTCGAACCATGCAGAACTCCAGTGTGGGTCCATCAAACCGGGATACGATGAGGCATGCAGGAGGAACCCCGATGGGCCTAACATGGAACGACGCCCGCCCCATTGGCGAAGCGCTGTACGACCTCGACGATGCAACCCACCCCCTCACGGTTCGCTTCACGGAACTGCACGCCATGGTCTTGGCACTGCCCGAATTCGATGGCGCACCGGAAGCTTCCTCCGAAGGGGCACTCGAAGCCATACAGATGATCTGGTACGAAGAGTGGCAAGATGACCACGACCCATCCGAGGATCCGTACGCCCAATGAGTGTTTGCAGCTCAACGCTGGTTCAACGCGTCTTGGGGCGCCTTACGGGGGTGCGAATCGCGCGTGCATGCCCCCGCGGTCGGGGGCCGACGCCGCTCCTCTGCGGGGCTGCGCTTGCGGCGGTCACTGGATGCGCAGACCCCGCATCGAAAGCCGTCCGACCAGCGGCGCCGGACGATGCATCGGCACCGAGCGATACAGGGAGCGAAGGCAGCGATGATGATCGGCACACCGCAGTGGACGCGACGCCGGGCACGCCGTGCGAACCGCAATCGAACGCTTGGCCCATGGAGCCGTGGACCGATGCCGCTTGGGCGCAACAAGAAGTCACCCCCCCGTCCGGCCCCTACCCCACCAGCGCATGGGGGGCGGCCGTTGCGGACTTCAACGGCGATGAACTGCTGGACATTTTCTTGCCCCAGCTCGGCAGCAGTGAACTGTTCCTGAACAAAGGCGAGCGCGCGTTTGAAGAAGTGTCGTCCACCCACCTGCCCTCTGGCACGGTCACCGCACTGGCCGCCACTGCGGTCGACCTGGATGGCGACAACGACATGGACGTGGTGGAGAGCGGATTCGGCCTGTTTCGCTTGCTGCTCAACGATGGCGGCGGTCGCTTCACGGCCGCATACCCCGTCGCCGTGGACTCCACGACCCTGTATTTGGGCAGTTCGTGGGCCGACATGGACGCCGACGGCGATCTCGACGGCATCGTCGCCGCCTTTCCATCGGCCATTCCGTCCATGGACGAACGGGAAGATCCGGGGCACCTAACGGGCGCTGCGGACCTGTTGATTGAAGCCACGGAGCTTGGGTGGGTCGACGCTTCGCATCGATTGCCGACCACCAACGACGGCCACACCTTTCTGGCCGCATGGCAGGACCTCGACGACGACCAACGCCCGGAGTTGCTGGTGATGAATGACTACTTCATCACGGGCCGCACGAATCGCGCCTGGGCCCTATCGGGCGAGGAGTTCATCGACGTCAGCACGACCGTTGGCTTGGATCACGGCATGGAATCGATGGGGTTGGCGATCACAGACGCCAACAACGACCAACTGCCCGACATGCTCATCACCGGATGGGGTGAGCTCGCTTGGTTGGTGAGTGACCCGAACGGGGGACCCTGGATCGATCGCCGAGCGGCCGATGGCTACCTATTGGACACGGCCGAGGGGCAATGGGTCGGGTGGGCGGCCGAATTCGCCGACCTCGACAACAACCAAGCCGAGGAAGCCGTTGTCAGTTTTGGATACTGGGAGCTGGCCGGCGAGGCCGATGACCCCGACCAAGTCAATGCGGCCGAGCAACCCGACGCGGTCTTTGAGCGCATCGGCAGCTCCATGCAGGACACGGCGGCATTGTGGGGCATCGATGCCCGCACTTACGGCCGGGGCATGGTCGCCGCCGACATTGACCGAGACGGCTGCATCGAGCTCCTTCGCCGTCCGGTCTTCGGGCCCGCGACCATCGACAGCCCGCGATGCACCGAAGCCAACTGGGCCACCATCGGCCTGCGCTCGGCGACGGCAAATTCGCGCGCAGTGGGCGCTCGGATCCGCATCGATACGGCCGATGCGGTGCAGACCCGATGGGTTCGGGCCGGTGGAACGGGGCTGGCGGGTGGAGGGCCCTCCGAAGTTCATGTGGGGCTGGGCGACCACGAGATCATCGACCGCGTCACGGTTGACTGGCCTGACGGGAGCCAAACGGTGCATGAAGGGCTTCCGGCCAACCGCCACATCGTGATCCGCCGTACGGACGGCATGCGCTGAAGTCGACCCTCGCTCAACCGAAGTTCGCGATCCCCCCGCAACACGCGAGCAGCAATCCGCCGACGGCCATTATTCCGCCCGCGATCAGAATCCACCGGGTGGCCTTCTGTTCGGATTGAACATCGGCATTCCACTCCGCGAGTCGTCGATCGAGAACGCGCTGAAGCTCGCGAATGGCGGCCGTTTCGGACGGGTGGTCCATTCGCAGTTTTGTGAGCAAGATGTCGCACCGGTTGCGCAACAACGTGTTTCCCGCATCGTCATCGAGGTGGGATGGCTGAATGTTCTGGACGGTCTCCAGAAACGCGCGCTTGATCGCGGGCACGGTCTCAGGGACAAATGCGGTGGACATGAGCGCCCCGATGGCCTCTCGACGATCGAACTCATCGTCCGCGTTGTCGATGGCGAGTTGGCGCGCAAACGAACCCAGTTCCTCGAGGGCACGCAGCTCGTCGTCCACGGATGCCAGCGTCCGAGTGGCGTATCCGCAGTGAGGGCAGAGCAGCCGCCCCCGATTCAGCGGCGCGCTGCACGCTGGGCACGTGTCCATGGTCACTCCCTTCGGTCCATCCTACGCCTCCGCAGCACATTCTGCACGCCCAGACGGAATCGCCTGCTCCGAGATCGGGGGCCCATCGGCCTCCGAAGCGGTTTTCAGACGCGGCTTCAAATTTATTTGCCCGGCGCATGAAACTTTTGTTCGGGGGCCCCCTTGATGGGGTTTGGAGTCGCCCACGATGCGACGCAAACCAACCGAATCAGGAGAACCTCATGCGAACCCAACTCTTTTCTTTGCCCTTCCTTGTCACCGCCTCAGCATGCGCCAGCCAGACCGGAGCCCCCATCAACATCGTCAACGAGATCACCAATGAGGTGACCGTCGATGGCTGTTGTGGGTGCGAGGACGATTGTTCCGACTGCGACGACGACCCCTGCGATGAAGGCGACCCGTGTGCCGATGACGACACCGGCGTGGACGACGACACGGGCGAACCCGTCGATACTGGCGAGCCTGTGGAGGAGTGGGTTGACTTCAAAGAAGAGCACCGCGCCAACCTCGAGCTTGAGGTCAACCAAGTGGACGTCGCCTTCTTGATCGACACCACCTCATCGATGAACGGCACGGCGCAGGCCATGGCCAATGAATTCAATGACATCGTTGATGAACTCGATGCCTCCATCCCAAGTGCCGCATACGGCTACGCAACGTATCGCGACCACCCATACGGCTCCTTCGCCGAGTCCGACGACCGACCCTTCGAGCTGGCACAGCAGATCACCACGGACACCATTGCCGTGCAAGACGAACTTGATGCCACGGTCACCAGTGGTGGTGGTGACACGACGGAGTCGGGCATGGAGGCACTGTACCAAGCCCTCACGGGCCAAGGGTACGACCAAAACGGAAATGGACTCTTCGATGCCGATGCGGATGTCCTCCCCTTCAACCTCGCCGCCGATGCCGTGTTTGCCGGATCCAGCGCCGTCGCGGAAGACACCGCTGTGGTGGGTGGTGGCTCCATCGGCGGGATGGGCTTTCGCGACGGAAGCCTTCCGGTGATTGTCTACGCAACCGACGCCACCCTGCGCGATCCGGATGCGGGCAACCCGACGCCCCTCGACGCGACCTTTTCAGCCGGCGCCAGCGATGTCACGGTGGAGGCGGATGCGCTTGGGGCACGACTGATCGGCGTCGCCACCCAGACCAACCCCGTTAGCCAAATGGAAGACCTCGCCAACGCAACCAACTCCCTGTACGACGGCACCGGTGACGGCACCGCCGACGATCCCCTGGTGTTCCTGTGGACCGGCAGTTCAGCAGATTTTCGAGCAACCGTGGTCGACGCCATCGAAGGCATGCTGGAAAACGTGACCTTCACCACCGTCACCGCTGTGGTCACCGGCAACTCCTATGGGTTTGCGACAACCGTGACTCCGGCCTCGTACTCCAACATCACCGTTGGCAGCACCGCCGTCGACCTCGACTTCAATGTCGACATCTCTGGAACCGTGGCTGCATCCACATCCGACCAGACCTTCCCCCTCACCCTGGAGATCTACGGGGACTCCACCACGCTGCTCGGAACTCGGGATGTCAGCGTGACGGTACCGGCCTCTCTGTAGTCCTGAGCCCAATCTCCGATGCCGGCGACCCGTTCGCCGGCATCGTCGTTGCAGGTTCGGTGCACCGTCACGACCGCCGATGCCGCCCGTGTGCAATAGTGGGGCGCCCCATCGGTGCCGATTGTCGAACTCATCCACCCCATCGTCGTTTTCTTCCCCCCGGCTGTACCTCTGCATGGCATTTACAGCCGCTGCCTTATTGGGCTGGGAAGTGCTGCTCACGCGACTGGCAAGCCTGCGCTATCACTTCCACTTCGGCCACCTCGCGGTCAGCAATGGCCTGCTGGGAATCGGCGCGGCGGCATCATGGCTCGGCATGGTTCGCCACCGCTGGCACGCGCGGCCACGGGCGTGGTTGATCCGCGCATTGATCGCCTTTCTTGGTTCACTCCTCACGTGCATCGCCCTGACATACGCGTTGCCCGTGCATCGGGGCACGATGGATGGCACCGGGACCCTCAGCTTCGCCGTGTTCGTTCTCGCCAGCCTGCTTCCCTTCATCACCGGAGGCCTTGTCATCGGACTCCTGCTCTGCGGCTGGCCCCGACGCTCCGCCCGGCTGTACGGCATTGACTTGATGGCAGCGGGTTCAGCGTGCTTGTTGGTGCCGGCCCTACTGCCCATCCTCGGGATGGCGGACACACTCTGCGCGGTGGTCTCCATGGCCGGCGCGGCGCTCGTCTCCGTTTGGGGTCGCGCACTCAGCAGCGTGGGGCTGACCACCGCGGCGATGGTGGCGTGGGCGGTGATGGCCGATCCCGCGCCCAGTAAAATTTCCAGGACGATCTTGGCGTCGACCTGGACACCACTGAGTCGGGTGGATGTGGTCGATGTCCCATCGGAGCAGCGCACGATTCGTTCGCGGGGAATCCCCGTCCAGTCCTCGACGATTCCCCCTCAAGTCGAGATCATGCAGGACGGCTCAGCCAGCACATTGCTGACCGACTTCAGCGGTCACCCCCAGGCCCGTGAACTGCTCCGCGATGCGCTGTACGCCGCAGCCACTCAAATTCGGCAAAACGGTGAAGTATTCATCGTGGGCTTCGGCGGCGGCGATGACGTGTGGGCTGCGCTCAGCGGCGATCCAGTGCGGATCGACGCGGTGGACCTGCACGATCCCGTCTTGGAGGCCCACACCGCAATCCGACCGGACTGGTCCCGGCTGTTGCTCAACGACGAACGAGTGAACTTGTCGGTGATGGAGGGTCGCACAGCGCTCAACCGGTTGGCGCGCTCATACGACATCGTTCAGTTGACGGGCATCGACACCTGGGCCGCCATGTCATCCGGAGCCTTCATGCTGGCCGAGAACTACCTCTACACCACCGAGTCGTTCGGAACCATGATCGACCGGCTCCGCCCGCATGGCGTCTTGCAAATCACCCGAATGGCCGCAGAGATGGAAGCGCTGCGAATCTTGGTCCAGCTCCGTGTGGCGCTCGCTGAGCGCACCTCGGTCCCCTTCCGCGAGTGCGTCTTGGTGGTGGGGTCACGCGATCATCAAGTGGCGACGCTGGTGAATCGAGACGGTTTTTCTGCGGCCGACATCGACACGATCGTGGCCTGGGCGCGGTCCGCGGGGCTGACGCTTCATCATGCGCCGGGTCATGATGCGCCGGGACTTCTTCAGCAGTTTGTGCGCACCCCAAACCCACAAGACTTTGTCGATCGCTTCCCACGACTGATCAAACCCACCACCGATCAGAGCCCCTATTTCTTCCAGTTCACCCGATGGGACTCACCGAACGCAGCCGCCACCGCCATTCGCGAACCGACCTACATCTCCCAGGGCAATCCCCTGTGGATACTTGGTCTTGGCGGGTACTCGATCGCCATTGCCGTGCTGCTGCTGTACGGACCCCTGTGGGTGGGGCGGCGCCGACCCGCCACTGTGGGGGTCACCCGATACTTCGCCGGTCTGGGGCTTGGCTACATCATGATCGAATTGGCTTTGATGAACTCCATCACGTTGTTGGTCGGCCACCCCATGCGCGCGTTCAGCATCACCGTTGCGGGCATGCTGGTGACCTCGGGCATCGCGAGCCTCAACGCGCACCGGTTCGGGAATCTTCGATGGCTGCCCGTCGCGCTCACGGCCGCGATCGGCATCACCCTTGCCTTGCTTCCAGCGGTTACCGAGCACGCCCATTCGTGGCCGATCGCCGCCCGTTGCATCGCCGCAGTCGCGTTTTTGTCCCCCATTGGGCTGCTTTTGGGACTGCCATTTGCCCATCGGGTTTCACAACTGGACCCGGATTCAATTCCATGGGCGTGGGCCACCAACGCGGTGTGCTCCGTCGTGGGCGCGGTCGCGGTGATTGCGATCTCGATGACCGCATCCTTCGCAGCCGTGTGCTGGACCGCAGTCGCGATTTACGGCATCGCTTTGTATGGAGCCGAACCCACCGGTCAGACCTTGGATTGACTGAACTGCACCAAGAAACGAAGGAGCCAAAGCCCGTAGGCCACGGCACCCAAACCAAAGATGGATTGAAACAGCAAGCTGGAGCAGGCCATCCAATAGACAGCTCGAAACAGTTGATACCCTCTTGAGAGGCGGGTCCCGGCAGGCAACTCGTCGGACTCTCGTATGGGACGCATGCTGAACCTGCCGACGTCGACGTGCGCGACCCGACCGGTCCACTCGACCCGTCGACCGAACAAATGAACCGCGGTTGAATGCACCGGATCGGATGCATCACGACGCCGCAGCAGCACCAAGGTGTCCTCTCCCGTGCGCCAGCGTCGCCACGAGTTTCGAATGGTTGCGACGCCAACCAGCGTGACGCCCAACGCGAATGAAATGAAAATGACCAGTGCCTGGGCCTTCACCTCGGTGCGCAGCACCATGAAGGCAACGGCACTGAACCCCAGGCACACGGTTCCAGTCGTGTGAATCTTTTCGTTTGCCGTGCCCCAGACCTGTTCAACGACGGTCACCGCCTCACCCGACGGCGTCGGAGCCCTCCAACAAGCGCGCCCAGAATCGCCCAGAGGGTGGAGTTTCCGGAGGCGGGCACCGACGCGCAGCCGGTCGACTGGGGCGCTTCTGTGGCCTCGACAGGCTCGGAGGCATCGTAGACCGCGGAACAGTCGAGTTCGACGTGCTCTTCGGTGTCGCCGACCTCATGAAAGGCTTGCGTCTTGTCCACCCACTCACCAAACTCGCTCATGTCTACGTCCGAGAAGTCCTCGGTC
>JAYZVA010000019.1:0-32292 GCA_036156175.1 Myxococcota bacterium | reverse complement strand
GCAGGAACGAAGGGGTGGGACCATGACAGTGTTGATTTTTCTGTGGGCGAGTCTTGGGGCGCTTGCTTCCGTGTCCGTCGAGGGCAACTCGGAGCATCGCCATCCGTTGATGACGTCGTTTGACCATCACATGAACGGGCTACACGATCACCAAGACGGGGAGCGCGGGATCTGCCTCACCGGATTGGTTCAGCAACTGCGCGCGGAATGGGACGCGCTGTCCGTCGAGGAACGGGCTGAAGTAACCGCCGCCTTGGCGCCCACAAAAGCGGACTTGTTTGAACCCATGGTGACCAACCCGATCCCACCCAGCGTGGCGTCCGACACCTGCTGGGGCACTCAGAAAGACAACCGCGTCGACTCGGAGCGGTTCAGTGTGCAGTGGGACGATGGCGTCAGCACCGAGGCAAATGCCTTGGCGTTTCTGGAGTCGCTGGAGGAAAGCTACGAGATCGAGATCAACGAACTCGGGTGGAAAGAGCCCCGCGGTGGCAGCGGCTACCAGATGCTCGTGATGATCGACAACATGGGCGGTGGCGCCGGCGCGTACACGACGGTCGAGTACTGCAATGGCGACTACCGGGCCTACGTAGTGGCGAGCGCGGGGTCGTTTTCTGCGGGCGATTGGTACAAGACCATGGCGTGCCACGAACTCTTTCACGCCATCCAGTACGCCTACGGCTTTGGTCACGAATTCTGGTGGTGGGAAGCGTCCGCAACCTGGGTGGAAGACCTGATCTACCCCTACGCCAACGACTGGGCGAACGCGTTGTACATGTTCGCCCAGAGCCCCCACGTGGGGATGAATGCAAGCGCCGGCAACTCCCGGGACCAGACCTTGTTCTGGCACACCTATGGGATGGGCATCTTTGGGATGTATTTGGACCAACACGTCGGTGGAAATGAACTTGTGAAGGACACGTGGTGGGAGGCGCAAGGGTCGTCGGGTCAGTACAACTTGTGGATGCCCGACATCATTGATGCGACCGGCAATGATTTCGACGAAGTGATGGCCGGATTCATGGCCACCACCGCCGTCATGGAGTACCGCGACCGCATGTACATCACCGACGCCGTTCGTGCGGACTCGGTCGACTCATTGCCTGCAGAAGGAGCGCCCGGATCGTCGGAACGGCCCCAGAGTCTGGGCATGAACTTCATCACATTTGACGGGGAAATGTTCGGGGAAGGCGAAGCGCTCGAGGTGACGTTCGAGGGCGACGAAAGGGCGGACTACTGGATCGCCGTGTTGACCCGTGGACACTTCACGGTCGATGAAATGGAGGTCTTTGAGCTGTCCGGCGGCATCGAGGGCAAGGCCACCATCTCAGCAGAACCCGGCACGCCCATTCATTTGGTGGTGTCCCCAGTGTACGAAGCGGCTCAAGGCTATTCGTACGACTGGCGCAGCGCGGACTCGTTCGATTACGCGTGGACGGCCGACGTGGTGGATGATGTTGGCGATTCCGGCTCTGGTGGAACCGGTGGCGATGACGACGCGGATCTGCCCGTCCCCGGCGACGTCAGTGCGGGCAGTGTCAGCGGCGGCTCGAAGGTTGGGTGCTCGTGCAGCGCTGCGCAGCCGGGTTCGCTCGGCTGGATCGCGCTGAGTCTTGCGGCTGTGCTCGGAGTTCGCCGGCGGCGGTGACCGCTCGTTAGCGGTTCACCACGTGGATGGCTTGCCCAACGGCGGCTTTGGCCGCCTCCATCACGCCCTCTCCGAGGGTGGGGTGTGGGTGGATGGTGAGTCCGAGGTCCATGGCCTCAGCATCCATCTCGACGGCCAGTGCGCACTCGGAGATCAGGTCGGATGCGTGGGGTCCGCAGATGGCGACGCCCAACACCCTGTCGTCTTCGGCATCCAACACCACCTTGAAGAATCCGTCTGTGGCATTGGTGGTGAGGGCGCGCCCGAGCGCGGCGAACGGCATCTTGCCCACCTTGACGTCGTACCCTTCGGCTTTGGCTTCGTGTTCCATCATCCCCGCGGTCGCAATCTCCGGATCGGTGAACACCACGGCGGGGACCGTTTTGGCGTCGTTGTGGACGCTGTGTCCGGCGATCACCTCGGCGGCAATCTCGCCATCGTGGGAGGCTTTGTGGGCCAGCATCAGCCCCTCGGCCACGTCGCCGATCGCGTAGACACCGGGCACGTTGGTCTTCAGCTGCGAGTCCACAACAATCTGGCCGCGCTCCCCAATGGTCACGCCGGTGGCCTCAAGTCCTTCGGAGTTGGGTCGGCGTCCGACCGTGACGAGGATCGCATCGGCTGGAATCTCGACGGGGCCGTTCGGACCCTCCACCTTGACCACAGCGCCGTCTTCGACTTCTTCCCAGCCCTTGGCAGCGGTGTTGGTATGGACGGTGATGCCGCTCTTCTTGAGCTTTCGGTTCAGGAGCTTCACGACGTCGATGTCGAAGCCCGGCATGATGTCATCGGCCATCTCAACAACGGTCACCTCACTGCCGACCTTGCGGAGCATCTGCCCCAGTTCAAGACCGATGTAGCCGCCACCAATTACCACCACTCGCTTCGGCACTTCGTTGAGGTCGAGCGCTTTGGTGGAGTCGCAAATGCGGGCGTCGGCGTAATCGAATCCAGGGATCTGAATGGGACGAGAGCCCGTGGCGATCACCAGGTTTTCGCACTCCACCGCGACCGTTCCCTCGTCGGTTTCGACGGTCAGGCTCTTGGGACCGGTAAAGGTTGCGGACCCGACAAGGGTGTCGACGTTGTTGGCCTTGAGCAGGTGTGCGACGCCGCCCGTGAGCTTGTTCACAATGCCTTGCTTCCATTCTTGGAGCTTCACCATGTCAATGCTCGGCTCTCCGACGCTGATGCCCATGGCATCGGCGGTGCGGATTTCTTCCATGCGCTTGCCAGCCGTGATGAGGGCCTTTGAAGGAATGCACCCCACATTCAGGCACACACCGCCCCACTTCTTCTTTTCGATGCACAGGGTGTTGACGCCCAGTTGGCCCAGACGAATCGCGCACGGATACCCGCCCGGTCCGGCTCCCACGACCACCGTGTTGTACTTCATTGTCTTCATGTCACAGCTCCAATGTCACCTGGATTAAGGCAGGTTGTTCGGTTGTTCGCGCGCGCTCCACAGCCGCTCCTACATCGGCGGCGACGGGTTTGGCGTTCGCAGCATGGATGCCAAAGGCCTGAGCCAAGGCGACCGGGGTGGCGGCCAGTTGTTGGCCCACGGGCGCATCGTCAGTGATGGGCGTGAGCGCCACCAAGAAAATGACGGGAGCCTGCGTGATCGCCGCGGCGTTGAGGGCCTCGTGGAACGCACCCGATGCAACCGATGCCGAGCCCAAAAAGCACAGCACCGGCTTTCCGGTACCGGCGGCCAAGCCGACGGCATGCAGCGCGCGGCTGCCCGGCGCGTCCGATGTGGGGGCGATTTTGTATGGCCGGGCGCCGGCATGCCCATCGGCGAGCCGCTCCACGTTGGCACCGCGCAGGACTGCGCCAACGCGCTCCCGGGGTCCGCACACGATCCACTCGGTCTTTTTCATCGCCGAGAAGCCGCCCTCCACGACGGGGGCCAGCGGCCCCAGCGGAATGGCGTGGACGGCGGGCGCGAGTGCCGCGAGTGCCGCTTCGGCAGCCTTGAGCTGGTCGTTCACAAACCCTCCACCAGCAACACTTCCGGGGTCTCCAGAACGCCCTTGAGCGCGGCAACAAACCGCGCGGCGACCGCTCCGTCCAGGACCCGGTGGTCAAAGGAGGGGGACAAATACATCATCTTGCGGGCGACAATCTCTCCATCGACAACCATGGGGCGATCGTGGATTTGATTGACGCCGAGGATGGCGACTTCGGGATGGTTGATGATCGGTGTGGCGAACCGGCCCCCGATGTTTCCGACGCTGGTGATCGTGAACGTACCGCCCCGGAAGTCGTCGAGCGTGGCCGTGCCGTTGCGGGTTCGTTCGGTGATCGCGACCACCTCGTGTGCAAGCTCGAGGAGGCCCTTGGATTCCACGTTCTTGATGACCGGAACGTAGAGTCCTTGGGGCGTGTCGGTGGCAATGCCGATGTTGACTTCGCCCCGCACGTTGAGGGTGAAGGATTCCTCGTCCATTGTGGCGTTGACCGTTGGGAAGTCGCGGAACACCCGGACCAGCGCCTTCATGATGAACGGCAGATACGACAAGCTGATGCCCTTCGCCTTCGCTGCGCCTTTGAGGGCGCCGCGCAGGCCCACCAGTCGGGTCGCGTCGACTTCTTCGACATACGTAAAGTGCGGCACCGTGCGGTACGACTCGACCATTTTCTCGGCAATCTTCCGTCGGAGTCCGATGATCTTGACCGCTTCGTCCGCACGGGGATAGCCCGGGCTCTCCACAGCACGGAACTCAACTGCAGCGGGGGCAACCAAGGCGCCGGCGAGGTGCGAATCGACGTCGGCTTTGGTGACCCGGCCGGCCTTGCCGGACCCGGAAATGGCACTCACATCGAGGCCGCGCTCGCGGGCGTACGACCGAACAGCCGGGGTGGCGAGCGTCTTGCCGCTTGGCTTGGCAGCGGGAGTGGGGACCACCGGGGCCACGGCCGGTGTGGGCGCCGGGATGGGTGCCGCCTTGGCAGGAGGCGGTGCCGCGGCAGCGGGGGGCGCTTTGGCAGCGGGTTCTTTGGCAGCGGGTGGCTTGGGGGGCGGCGTCGCCGCGCTTGCATCCGCGGCCGTGTCGATGTCCACCAGGGGCGTGTGTACGGCAACGATGTCGCCGGGATTGCCGTGGAGGGCCTTGACCACGCCGGCTTTGGGGGAACTGATTTCCACGTTCGCCTTGTCGGTCATGACTTCGCACAGAGGCTGGTCCACGTCCACAAACTCGCCGACCGTGGCCAACCACTGGACAATCTCGCCTTCCACAACCCCTTCACCAATCTCCGGAAGCTCAAATACGTACATCAGACAAGCCCTTTAGTAATGAACGGCCGCGCGGGCCTTGGATGTGATCAGTTCGGGAGTGGCCGCCACGGTGGTGGGGGGGCTCTCGAGCCGGAGGAATGCAGCCTCGACTGCTTGGTTCAAGATGGAGGGGCCGGCATCGACCAGCACCAGGCGACCGGTCTTGTTCACCGATTCGGAGAGGGACGTCACGTCGAGGGGCGCGATGCTGCGCAGATCGAGGATCTCTGCGGAGATGCCCTCTTTGTCCAAGGCCTTCGCCGCCGAATGCGCGGCCTCAACACCGGGGCCCCAGGCGGCAATGGTCACGTGCTCGCCGGCCACAACACACCGCGCTTTCCCCAGCGTCGCATCACCGGGCTGACCGCCGGAGGCGCCGAGCAGGTCAACGGGCTCGAGCAAGATGGTCACGCCGGGAGAAGCCAGCGCCGCGCGCAGCAACGCACCCGCGTCGGCGGGTTCGGCGGGGCAGACCACGTTGATGGAAGGCAGGCCCTCCAACACGTTCAGTGCTGGCGATGGACCGCCGTGCACGGGGACCCGCAACACCATGGTCGCAGCGAACTCATTGGACAGGCCCAGGCTTTCTTGGCCGAGCTGCTGGATGGCGCCCCACAGGCTCTCGGTGCCGCTCAACTCAACCACGGGCGTCCTGCCCGCCAAGGCCAGTCCGATCGCAAAGCCAACCAGGGTCGGGTCCGCCGCGGGAAGCAGGTGGCACCGTTCGGGGTGCGCCGACAGCAGCATGCTGCCGGCTGTGCTCAAGGGTAGCGCCTCCCCCACAACATGAACGGCATCCGAGGAGCCCATCGCTTCGGCGAGGATCGCTGCAATGTGGGACGCTCCGGTCATGGGCTGGTCTCCTACGTGGCCATCCGCTCGTTCAGGTGCTGCCGAATGAAGAATTCTCCGGCCTTGTACGAACTGCGGACCAATGGGCCCGATGCGACGTAGCGGAATCCAAGCCCTTCGCCCAGTGTCCGGTAGCGTTCAAACTGCTCAGGGGTCACAAAAGCATCGACGTTGAGGTGCTTTTTGCTTGGCTGCAGGTACTGCCCGATGGTCAAGAAGTCGCAGCCCACGGCGCGAAGGTCCGCCATGGCGGCGATGACCTCGTCATCGGTTTCACCCACGCCCACCATGATGCTGGACTTGGTTGCCAGCTCCGGTTCGGCGGTCTTGATCGCTTGGAGCACATCGAGGCTCTGACGGTAGCCGGCGCGGCGATCCCGCACCCGCGGCGTGAGGCGCTCGACCGTCTCGATGTTGTGCGCAATGACTTCGGGGCGCGCATCGATCACGTGTTGCACCAGGTCGTGCCGACCTTGGAAGTCGGGGATGAGCACCTCGATCAAGGTCTGGGGGCTGTTGGCTCGAATGGCCCGAATGCACTCCGCAAAATGGTTTGCGCCTTGGTCTTCCAGGTCGTCCCGGTTCACGCTGGTCACCACCACGTAGTCCAAGCCCATGGCCGCGATCGTCTGGCTGAGCTTTGCGGGTTCATCCGGGTCGAGGGGTGGTCCGATTCGCTTGGTGTTGACCGCACAGAACCGGCACCCGCGGGTGCAGATGTCGCTCATGACCATGAAGGTGGCCGTGCCGCTGCTCCAGCACTCGCCGATGTTGGGGCAGTGCGCTTCCTCGCACACGGTGTGGAGGCCCAGTTCGCGTGCTTGGTTCTTGATCCACGTGTACCGCTCGCCACCCGGCGCTTTCACTTTCAACCATGGAGGCTTTGTACGATTCATTGGGGTCCGCCCTACGGGCGCCCTTAACCCGCACGCCCAACGGAATCGATGTTTTTCATGGGGATGCAGCCCCGGGGTTGGCTGTCCATGCATCGGTTCGACGATCCGGAATGGCCGCTGTGAGGTCGCACGATCCAATCCGCTCTGTCAGCCATTCCTTCCGCTCACCGCTCGCGTAGCCGGCCATCCAGTCGCAGACGTCCTCGGCATCTGTCCAGAACACAAAGTCGTCCGCTCGCGCAAGGAACAACGGGTTTACGGTCCATGACTCGTCCACTTTTTGCATGCCGCGTTCGGAGTTGATGTGCGCGCGCATGGCGGATTGCAGGCGCTTTTGCAGGTTTTTACTCCGCCACCATCGGAGCGGTGCGCTGTCTTTGGTTCCGTCGTGCAGAGCCACCCACAACAACGGTTCCTGATACCGGCTCACCGTGTCGTGGAACCCGGTGTGCCGAATCGCAGACCACTCGCTGTCGACCCGGTATTTGGAGCCCCAGTAGAAGCCCGCGCCCGGCCACCGGTACCACCCCACGGCCACGGCGTCGGGACTCTCCGGAAGGTTGTGCCGCAACAAGTTGTGCAGCACTGCGGCGTTGTGAACGTTGATCAGGAATGCGATCCGCTTGTCCTCTTTGGACTCGCGCCAGCCGTCGGTGTGTTGTCCGTGTTCACCCGCCCAGGCGAGGTACCGGTTTAGGCTGTCCGCGGACGCTCGCAGTGCATCGACGTCGATGCCGTCCGGCCGCGCGATTTTCTCAACAGCGCGTGCCCATTCGGCAGACGGGTCTGTCGCCGGCACCGTGGCATCGATGGCGACGCGGTCAGCGCACCCAATGATGGTCAAGACCAGTCCGGCGGAGAACATCAGGCCACCTATTCGGAAATGCTCGCGGGGCCAAAAAAGAGCCCCCCCCGATTCCGATTCCTCACCGCGTTTGATGGAGGAGACGCTGAGACGTTACGAATGTGGACCCGGCGGGGGGGACTGGTTCTTTCCTGAAAGCGGCAGGGCGCCTTCCCTTACAAGGTAGGGCACGCTGGGCTGCTTCGCAAAGGGTTTTTTCAAAGATTCGGGGGGCGGAAAGATTTTTCCCGCATGCGAGACGTGCAGCGTTCTTGACCCGTCAACAGCCATAATCGACGGCGTCCAGCGAACAGGAGTCCAGCCCGGCGAGCCGGGGGCTCAGGCGGGATCCCGACCCAACCCCTCGTTGTGGGGGTGGCCCGCCTCGATCGGCGGGTGCGCGGCCTCGGAGCGGCTTCGGCGTCGGCCCACTGCCACTGCGGCGAAGGCGAATGCGGAACACACATACGGGAACACCCACCCGCCCCGACGGTACGGGGTGTTGAAGGCCCCCAAGCGAACCGGGCGAACCACTGCGGCCTCGGAAAAAGGCTTCGTTTCGTACAGAATCGTTCCATGCGGTTCGACCACCCAAGAAATTCCCGTGTACGCGCTTCGCAGCAATGGTCGGCCCCACTGCACGGCCTGAGCCGCGGTCAACATGGCGTGTTGATGGGGACTGCCCGTATCGCCAAACCAGGCGTCGTTCGTGATGTTGACCAGCAGGTCGACGTTTGCGAGCGGTTTCAGCGCCCAGCTCAAGATCCCCTCGTAGCAAATCGGGGCCGAGTATGTGTACGGGACGCCGGCACTGTCCACCGCATCAAATTTCGTGGGGTTTTTTCCCTTCCGAAAGTCGCCGGGTCCCTTGACCAGGTCGCGGAGCCAAGGAAACGTCTCGGAGAGCGGAATGTACTCGCCGAACGGCAGCGGCACCATCTTGTCGTAGCGCTTGTCGACCCGTCCGTCTCGGGTCACGCTGTAGGCCGAGTTGTAGGCGGTCCGCCATCGGCTGCCATCGGGATTGCGGCCCCGCTCGACGGTGCCGCCCCCGACCAGAAGGTGAAAGTCGCCGGCGCTCGTCATGGCCTCGAGGTAGCTCTTGGGGGAGTGGCCTCCCAGTTTTCGGAATCGCCGCTCGGAGGTGGGCGTCAAGTGCATGGCGCCTTCGGGCCACACCACAAGATCCGGTTTCTGGTCCACGATGGTCTGCGTCCGGCTCACCCACGAGTCCAGTTGCTGCCAGACGTCTTCCGAACGCCGCTGTTCCATGGTGGTGTTCTGTTGAATGATGCCCGCTTGGATCACTCGTGCATCCGCCAGCGCGGCTTCCGCTTCGGCAAACCGCCAAGAACCGAATGCGACAACGACGGCGAGGACCGCACCCAGTGCGCCGTACAACCGAACCGGTTGGCGCCGGCCTTCCATGAAACGAAACAGCCCCTCGGCGACCGTGCAGTTGAACCAGAACAACAGGTACGTGAGGCCCATCGAACCGGTCACGCTGGCCAGCTGGATCAGTTCGGGGATTCGGTATTGCGTCACGCCTTCGTAGTATGGAAACAACGCCGGGCTCAGGTTTTCCATCGCGACGTGCATGGCGGGTGTCAGGAGCACCCAAGTCCACCCGAAGCGGGCCCGAAACCACATCGCTGTGCCCCACGTCACCGCGTAGTACAGCCCGAATGCGAGTCCAAAGATGGCCAAGATGCCGATGCTCATGGCGTAGTTGAGGCTGGAGAACCGCTCCACGGTCTCGATCACCCAGAAAAAGATGGAACACATGCCGAACCATCCGGCGAAGTACCCGAGGCGCAGGTTCTGCCGGACGGTCCCGGGGTACAAGGCCCACAGCAGTGGCACCCACGAGACCCAGTGCAGCCACCACAAGTTGGCCGGGGGCGCCACGAACGCGAGCGCCCCTCCGCTCACCATGGCTGCGAGGATTCGGACTGCGCGGGTTTTGGGCGGTTGAAGTGGCACGGCGTTCTCGACGCGTCGGTGTAACGTCCCAACGCAAGAACGCCCGCCTCGGGGGTTCCGAAGCGGGCGTCTTGAAGCGCGGGGCGCGGGGCTACATCATGCCGCCCATGCCGCCCATGCCGCCCATGCCGCCCATGCCGCCCATGCCGCCCATGCCGCCCATGCCGCCGCCAGCGGGTGCGGGCGCAGCCTTCTCGGGCTTGTTGGCAATGATGGCTTCCGTGGTCAGCAACAGGCTGGCGACCGACGCGGCGTTCTGGAGTGCGGTCCGAACCACCTTGGTCGGGTCGATGACGCCCATCTCGAACATGTCGCCGTAGGTCTCGCTCGCGGCGTTGAAGCCGAAGCTTCCTTCGCCGTTGACCACCTTGTCGACCACCAACGTTCCGTCGAGGCCCGCGTTTTGGGCGATGGCCTTCATGGGTGCCTGAATGGCGTCGCGAATGATCTTCACGCCAAAGGCCTCGTCGCCTTCAACGTTGACGGCGTCGAGTGCGGCCATGGCACGGATGAGTGCGACGCCACCCCCGGGGACAACGCCTTGCTCGACCGCAGCGCGGGTGGCGTTGAGTGCGTCTTCGACGCGCGCCTTCTTTTCCTTCATCTCGACTTCGGTGGCGGCACCGACGTGGATGATGGCAACGCCACCGACCAGCTTGGCAAGCCGCTCTTGGAGCTTCTCGCGATCGTAGTCGCTGGTGGTGTTGGCGATGCGACCCCGGATTTGCTTGACCCGAGCGCGAACGGCGTCGGTTTCACCCGCGCCGTCGACCATGGTGGTGTTGTCCTTGGTCACCACGATGCGCCGGGCAGTGCCGAGGTCATCGAGGGTCAGGGAATCGAGCTTGATGCCCAAGTCGTCCATGATGGCGCGCCCACCCGTGAGGATGGAGATGTCTTCGAGCATGGCCTTCCGGCGGTCGCCGAAACCGGGCGCCTTCACGGCGACCACGTTCATGTTGCCGCGGAGCTTGTTGACCACCAGGGTCGCCAGGGCCTCGCCATCGATGTCTTCGGCCAGGATGAGCAGGGGCTTCGAGGCTTGGTGCACCTTGTCCAAGACGGGAAGCAGGTCCTTCATGTTGGAGATCTTCTTCTCGTGAATGAGCACGTATGCGTCTTCGAGAACGGCCTCCATGCGGTCCGCATCGGTGATGAAGTAGGGGCTCAGGTACCCGCGGTCGAACTGCATGCCTTCCACGATCTCAAGTTCGGTCTTGAGGCCCTTGGCTTCTTCCACGGTGATGACGCCGTCCATGCCAATCTTGCCCATGGCTTCGGCGAGGATTCCGCCGATTTCTTCATCGCCATTCGCCGAGATGGTTCCAACGGTTGCGATCTCAGCGGCATCCTTTGTGTCGCGGGACAGCGCGTCGAGCGCATCAAGCAACGCGGCGACGGCCGCATCGATGCCGCGCTTGAGGTCCATCGGGTTGGCGCCGGCGGCCACCATCTTGGCCCCGTGGGTGTAGATGGCTTCGGCCAAGACGGTCGCGGTGGTCGTGCCATCTCCGGCGACATCGGAGGTCTTGGAGGCGACCTCTTTGACCATCTGGGCACCGATGTTCTGGAACTTGTTGGGCAGCTCGATTTCCTTGGCGACGGTGACGCCGTCTTTGGTGATCACGGGCGCACCGAAGCTCTTCTCAAGAACGACGTTGCGGCCTTTGGGACCGAGGGTGACTTTGACGGTCGAGGCAAGGGTGTTCACTCCCTTGAGAACCTCGGACCAAGCGTCTTCGCGAAAGTTGATTTCTTTTGCGGGCATGGCTTCTCCTGCGCTGTACGCGGATGGATAGAATGGGTGGGTTTAGCTCTCGATGACCGCGAGAACGTCTTCTTCTTTGAGGATGATGTGCTCCACGCCATCCAACTTGATCTCTTCGCCGGTGTACTTTCCGAACAGCACGAGATCGCCCACGTTCACGCTGATTTCACGGACGGTTCCGTCGGCAGTCTGGCGCCCGGCGCCGATCGCGATGACTTCGGCCTCAAACGGCTTTTCCTTGGCCGAATCGGGGACGATCAAGCCGCCAGCGGTTTTCTCTTGGGCGGCCACGCGCTTGACGAGGATGCGGTCGTACAGGGGACGAAATTTCATGGTGTTCACCGAGCTTGTTGGGTTGGATGATGGAGGGGAACCCTCGAAGGCGCACCGATGTTCCGGACCGCCGAGCGCCCCCCACGGGTCACGACGGGCAGGGATTAGCCGAGTGGCGGGCGCTGTCAAGCGCCATCGTTTCGCGGTCGGGGTTGAGCCCGCCCTCCGCGCCGCGCCCACCGCACCCGTCGGGGCGGGTTGCGCGCGGACAGCGGAGTTGACGCCCGATGCGGTGAGTCAAGCGAAGGGAATGCGATGGCTGTACCGGGTGTCAACGACCTGCAAAACCGGGCACGGGAAAAGCCCACTCGGAGGCGGCGCAAGGCCCAACAGGGCACTGTTGTCACCGCCGCACCCCGGACGCCGCCGCCGTCCGGATGCACCGATCGGGTTGCCTTGTTTTTTTAGGAGATTAGTTTGCGGTCTGTCTGGAAGTCCGCGGGGCGCGTGATTTCCAAATGAATCACATACAACCTACACAATCGCGGTATGCGCACCTCGGGTGCCGGAGGAACAATGGGCAAGATCATCGGGATCGACCTTGGAACGACCAACTCAGTCGTCGCCGTCATGGAAGGCGAGAAGCCAACAGTCATCGTCAACGAAGAGGGCAACCGTACGACCCCCTCGGTGGTGGGCTTCGGCAAAGACGGCGAGCGGATGGTGGGTTCGGTTGCCAAGCGGCAGGCCATCACCAATCCCGAGAAGACCATCTCGTCGATCAAGCGGTACATGGGGCAGAAGTTCGACGAGAGCAGCGCCGAGGTCAAGCACTCCACCTACACCGTGGTGCGCGGCGACAACGGGCAGCCCCGCGTCAAGATCGATGACAAGCTGTTCAGTCCCCCCGAGATCTCCGCCATGATCTTGCAGAAACTCAAGCGCGAAGCAGAGCGGTATCTGGGCGCCGAGGTCACCGAGGCCGTCGTCACGGTGCCCGCATACTTCAACGACGCGCAGCGGCAGGCGACCAAAGACGCGGGGAAGATTGCCGGTCTGGACGTCAAGCGGATCATCAACGAACCCACCGCAGCGGCCTTGGCCTACGGACTCGACAAGAAGGAAGACCAGATCATCGCGGTGTACGACTTTGGTGGTGGAACGTTCGACATTTCGATCCTCGAGGTCGGCGACTCCGTGGTCGAGGTGAAGTCCACCAACGGCGACACAAGACTCGGCGGCGACGACGTGGACCACGTGCTCATCGATTGGATGATCGACACCTTCAAGAAGGAGAGTGGAATCGATGTGTCGGCGCAGCCAATGGTGCTGCAGCGGCTCAAGGACGCGGCTGAGAAGGCCAAGATCGAGATGTCCACCAAGCAACAAACGGAGATCAACCTTCCGTTCCTGACGGCCGATGCCAGCGGTCCAAAGCACTTTGTCGAGACCCTCACCCGCAGCCAGTTCGAACGCATGATCGACGCGGTGATTGAACGGACCCTCGAGCCGTGCCGCAAGGCACTCAAAGACGCCGGGCTCCAGCCATCGGGCATCGACGAGGTGATCTTGGTCGGCGGTTCCACTCGGATTCCGCTGGTCCAAGAGAAAGTCAAGAAGCTCTTCGGCAAGGGCGCGAACCACTCGGTGAACCCGGACGAGGTGGTGGCGGTCGGCGCGGCCATCCAAGGCGGTGTCCTGGCCGGTGACGTCCAAGACCTCCTGCTTCTCGACGTGACGCCGCTCTCGTTGGGGCTCGAGACCCTCGGCGGCGTCAACACCGTGCTGATCCCCCGGAACACCACGATTCCCACCAAGAAAACCGAAACGTTCTCCACGGCAGCAGACAACCAGACTGCCGTGGACGTGCACGTCTACCAAGGCGAGCGACCCATGGCGAAGGACAACCGCTTGCTCGGAACGTTCCGTCTCGACGGCATCCCGGCTGCACCCCGCGGCGTGCCCCAAGTGGAGGTGTCTTTCGACATCGACGCCAATGGGATCCTGAACGTGACGGCCAAGGACAAGGCGACCAATCGCGAGCAGAACATCACAATCACGAGCAGCAGCGGTCTGTCGGAAGACGAGGTCGAAAAGCTGGTGCAAGAAGCGGCGGCCAACGAGGCCGACGACAAACAGCGCCGCGACATCATCGAACAGCGCAACCAGCTCGACAATCTGGTCTACCAGACCGAGAAGGTGCTCTCCGAAAACAAAGAGAAGCTCCCAGCCGACGAGGTGGGCAACGTCGAGACGGCCATCGCCAGCGCCAAAGAAGCCCTGGATAGCGACGACCTCGACACGCTGAAGGGCGCGTTCGAAGCGTTGACGGCCGCCAGCCACAAGCTTGCAGAGGTCGCCTACCAAGACGCCGGCGCGCCCGGCGAGGGTGGCGCGCCACCGTCCGACGCCCCGTCGGGGGGCGACGACGGCAACGACGACGTGATCGACGCCGAGTTTGAAGAGGCGTAAGCGCCCGCAGCGAATCGCAAGCCTGAGAGACCGAGACTATGAGCCAGCCACGGGATTACTACGACGTTCTTGGTGTCCCCAAAACGGCTTCCGACGCCGAAGTGAAGAAGGCGTACCGCAAGCTCGCGATGAAGTATCATCCGGACAAGAATCCGGATGATGCCGCCGCCGAAGACAAGTTCAAGGAGGCTTCGGAAGCCTACTCGGTGCTGTCCGATGCCGAAAAGCGGTCCACCTACGATCGCTTCGGCCATGCCGGCGTCCAGGGCGCGGGGATGAATCCCGGGTTCAACAACTCCGACGAAATCTTCAGCCACTTCTCCGATATGTTCGGCGACCTGTTCGGATTCGGCGGTGGCGGCGGTCGCGGTGGCCGGCGGACGCGGCGGGGCGGTGACCTGACCACCCGCGTTGAAGTGGACTTTCTCGAGGCGGTGCACGGGTGCCAGCCGGAAATCTCGGTCACAAGGGACGCGAAATGCGGGACCTGTGACGGCACCGGCGTGGAGCCCGGCAAGTCGCCGGTGACGTGCGACACCTGTGGCGGTGTCGGCGAGGTGATTCAGGCGCAGATGTTTCTGCGCATTCGGACGGTCTGTCCGGCCTGCAACGGCGGGGGCGAAGTCATCAAAGACCCGTGCGGCGATTGCCGGGGCCGGGGCACGCAAAAGGTCACGGATAAGCTCTCCGTGTCCGTCCCTGCCGGAATTGAGTCCGGGCAGGTCCTCCGGTTGTCGGGAAAAGGAAACGAGGGGGGCGAAGGCGCGCCACCGGGCGACCTCTACGTCGAGGTCGCCACCAAGCCGCACGAGTTCTTCGAGCGGCGCGGTCCGGACGTGTTTTGTGAGCTCCCCGTCAGCTACCCTCAGGCGTGCCTTGGCGCCGAGATTACAGTGCCCACCGTCCATGGAGAGACGGTGCTCACCATTCCGGGTGGAACGCCATCCGGCAAGGTGTTCCAGCTGAACCAAGAGGGCGCACCGAAACTCAATGGCCGGGGTCGGGGGAATCAGTTCGTGCAGATGGTGGTCGCCGTGCCGGGAAGCATGAGCGCCCGCGAGGAACAGTTGCTGCGGGAGCTGGCGTCCATCCAGAATGAACGGGTCGTCGAGCGGGGTTTTCTGCGGGAATTTTGGGACCGATTGACCAGTTGATTGAACGCCGGCCATGACCGTCGTTGCCCAGATCGGGACGGCCTCAACCAGGAGACATCATGAGTGAAGCGCCCTCGGTATCAGACATTGAAGCCACCATCGCTGCAGTGAAGGCGCCCGTCGATGCAGTCCGCGAGCAGATCGGGCGCGCCATTGTGGGCCAGACCCAGATGGTGGACCGCTTGCTGATTGGCATGCTGTGCAACGGCCACATCTTGCTGGAGGGCGTGCCGGGTCTGGCGAAGACCACGGCGGTGCAGGCACTGTCGGATGCAATGAGCCTCGACTTCCGGCGGATTCAGTTCACCCCGGACTTGTTGCCATCGGACCTCTTGGGCACGCAAATTTACAATCCAAAAGACGGCAGCTTTTCGACGCACAAGGGCCCCATCTTCACCAACGTGGTGCTCGCGGATGAAATCAACCGCGCCCCAGCGAAGGTTCAGTCGGCCCTGCTGGAAGCCATGGCGGAGCGCCAGGTCACCTTGGATGGGACGTCCCACGCGCTGCCGGAATCGTTCATGGTGCTGGCGACCCAGAACCCCCTCGAGCAGGAAGGGACGTACCCGTTGCCGGAAGCGCAAGCCGATCGGTTTTTGATGAAGGTGCGAATCGATTATCCGAGCGCTGCCGATGAACTGGCGATCCTGCGGATGAAGTCGGCCTCTGCGCCGACCGTTGAGTCCGTCGCGTCTGCGGACGACCTTGCTGCCGCTCGAGGGGTGGTGCGCTCGATCCGAATGGAGGCGGTGGTCGAGGAGTACATCGTCAAGCTCGTTCAATCCACGAGGCCGGGACAGGGCATTGGTGGCGGGATTGCCGGCAAACTCATCGAGGTGGGGGCGAGCCCCCGCGCCACGCTCGCGTTGGGCATCGCGGCGCGCGCGCACGCGTTCCTGGTGCGCGGGCGAGGGTATGCCACGCCCGACGATGTCAAATCCGTCGCTCGGGACGTTCTGCGGCATCGGGTGTTGCTCAACTACGAGGCCGAGGCGGACGGGCTTGGGGCGGATGCAGTGATTGCCAAACTTTTGGACAGTGTCCCCACGCCGTAAATGCTGACTCCGGACGAACTCAAGCAGCTCAAGCGACTGCACATCCAGGCAGGCCGCCGCGTCGACTCGCCATTCGCGGGTGAATACCGAAGCGCATTCCGGGGCCATGGCATGGAGTTTGAAGAGGTGCGCCCATACGTGCCCGGTGATGACGTTCGCCACATCGACTGGAACGTGACCGCGCGGACCGATGTGCCGCACGTGAAAGAGTTCCGCGAGGAACGCGAACTGTGCCTCCAGCTGGTCTTGGATGTGTCGGCATCGGTGAACTTCGGTTCGGGCGGTTCCGATGGCAAGACCGACAAGCGCCTGCAGATTGCGCGATTGGCGGGTGCGCTGGCGTATGCGGCGATTCGAAACGGTGACCAGGTGGGGTTGTTGAGCTTCACCGACACCATCGAGCGGTTCCTGCCCCCCCGCAAGTCGCGGGGCCATGCCTGGGCGGTCATGCGCGCCGCGTTCGAACGCAACGCGACGGGGCAACGGACGGACCTGGCGGGTGCGCTGGCTGAAGTGGGGCGTCACTTGAGCCGCCGTTCGGTGGTCTGCGTGTTGTCCGACTTTCACAGCCGCTCTGAATATCGTCGGGAGCTGGGCATGTTGGCTCGCCGCCACCGGGTCAACTGCTTTGTGGTGCATGACCCCATGGAGCTGGCCCCGCCCGCAGTCGGTTTGGTGGAGATGGAGGACGCCGAAACGGGACAGCGGCGACTGGTGGATACGGCGAAGCTTCGCTCGAATTGGTCGGTGGATGGTCGCCTCGGAGCCCTGCGCCGCACCGGCGTCAAAGCCAGCGCCATTGGAACCGATGAAGACCCGTTTGAGCACCTGCTTCGGCACTTTCGGCGCTTGGAGCAGACCCGATGATGGCGTGGCTCCTCGCGATGTTGGCGTGTGCGGATTCGGATCTGCTGAGCGCGTTGGCGCCGCCGCAGGCAGAGGTTCGCGTTGAAGCGCAAGCATCCAAAGTCGGCTCGGGCGAGGCGGTGATCATCGACGTCGAGACCTGGGCGGCCGAGGGTTGGGTTGTCCAGGCAGGAGTGCCCGTCGCGGAGGGGTTGACCGTCGAGATGCTCGAACAGTCCGATCCCGTGGTCGTGAATGATCGAACGGTGCGCGTGGTGCGCTATGCGTTGTCGGGTCCCGATGGCAGCTACGTGATCGCGACGACGGAAGGCGAAGCCACGGGCCCTTCTGAACAACAGCGTTCCTTCACTCCACCGCCCATTTTCGCGGACATCGGCGTGGACGGGCCAGTGGGGGGGCCCATGGACGGCTTCGCTGCAACCCCGGAAGCCGATCCGCCGCCTTACGGGTGGATTGCCGGGGCGGTTGCGGCGCTGCTGGCGGTTCTTGCCGCGATCGCGGGCGTGGTTCGGTGGCTTCGTGGTCGGGAGCGTCCGGCCCCGCCCGCCACCCCGCCGCACATTGTGGCGCAGGGAGATTGGGCCGAGGCCCGGGCGACCATTGACGACGACCACCGACTGGCGCTGCGTTTGTCGATGATTCTGCGCGTGTACATCGAGGCCGTGACCCCCATCCCAGCAACCAAGGCGACAGCGGGCGAGATCGGGGAGGGTCTGCGTCGGCATGGGTTTGATGGGCGCGCGCTCACCGATGAGGACAGGATTCCTGTGGAGCGCATTCTCGACTCGACGGACCGGCTGAAGTTTGCCCGGGAAGGAGGCGGAGAGCCGTTCTTTGCCGAGCTGGATCGCCACTTCGCATCGGTGATCGCCTCATCGCGTCCACGCTCCGGACCGGAGGCGGAACGTGCTTGAGTTGGCCAGTCCATGGTGGTTGTTGGGGCTGCCCTTCGCCTTGGTGGTGCCTTGGCTCCGGCGCGGCGCGCGGGTTCAGTTCTCGTCGTTTTCGGCCGTGGACACCGGGCACAGCGTTCGGTACTGGCTGGGGCACTTGCCGATGGTGTTTGCGAGCCTCGGCATGGTCATGTTGACCATCGCGCTTGCGCGACCGCAGCTGGTCGATCGCGAGCGGGTCATCGAGCGTGAAGGCATCGACATCCAAATTGTGCTGGACACCAGCGGCTCGATGGAAGCCGAGGATTTCGTGATTGGGGGCCGTTCTGCCAATCGTCTGGAGGTTTCAAAGACCGTCATTGCCAACTTCATCGAAGGCCGACCCGACGATCGGGTCGGCCTGGTGCTGTTTGGGGAAGAAGCCTTCACTCAGGTCCCCCTGACCCTCGATCACCGAGCAGTGGTTCACATGTTGCGGCAAGTTGAAATCGGGATGGCCGGCAGTCGAGCGACGGCCATCGGCGATGCCATCGCGGTGGCTGGGAGGCCCCTGAAAGAGTTGGATGCCGAGAGCCGGGTGATGATTTTGCTCACCGATGGGCACAACAACGCCGGGCGCGTCGAGCCGCTCAAGGCGGCCGAGGCGGCGGATGCCCTGGGGGTGCGGGTGTACACCATCGGGGTGGGTTCAAAAGACGGGGGCGGTCGCGGCGGCTTGCTGGGCTTGTTTCGCCGTCGGGGATCGGACCTCGACGAACCCATGCTTCGCGCGATCGCGGCACAGACCGACGCCCGCTATTTTCGCGCCGAAGACACCGAAGCCCTGAAGGCGGTGTACCGCACCATCGATGCCCTGGAAAAAACAACGGCCGAGTCGAGCATCTTTGTTCACCGTGAGGAACGATTCCCGCCATTCGCGATCGCGGGGCTGGTCTTTCTATTGGTGTCGACGATCCTGGGTGAGTCCGCACTCCGGAGGTTGCCGTGAATTGGGCTCAACCCGATTGGTTGGTGGCCATGTGGCTGGTGCCGCTGACGGCTGTGGCGGCGTGGTGGTGCCTGCGGGCGCGGGCCCGCGCGCTTCGTGCACTGGGCCCGCTGGTCGCCCATCAAGTCGGCGCGAACAGCCGCTCTCGGGCCCGGCGTCGGCTTGTTGGGCTGACGGCTTTGGTTGCGCTGGTGCTGCTCGCATTGGCGCAGCCCCAATGGGGGTTCCGGTGGTCCGAGCTCAAGCAAGACGGCACCAACCTGGTGGTGGTGTTGGATACGTCACTGTCGATGGATTCTGAAGATGTCTCCCCCAGCCGGATGGAGCGCGCGCATCGGGAAATCCTGGACTTGACCGACCTGCTGCGCGGCGACCGCGTGGGACTTGTCCTGTTCTCCGGGGGGGCGTACGTCCGCATGCCGCTGAGCCTGGACTACCAGGCCTTTCGGACCATGGTCCGCCGGTCATCGACGTCGACGTTGAAGTCCCAAGGAAGCGACCTTGGCGCTGCCATCCGGATGGCGGTGGAGGTCGCCGGCCCCGATGACGGCGCCGATCGCGCCATCATCGTCGTCTCCGATGGCGAGGACCAGGTCGGAAACGCGGTGGCCGCGGCTGAAGAGGCGGCCGAACAAGGCGTTCACCTCTTTGCGATCGGGGTGGGGACCGTCGACGGGGCGCCCATTCCGCTGGCGGACGGCGGATTCAAAACGTCCCGAGAAGGGGACGTGGTGCTCAGCAAATTGGATGAATCTTCCCTGAAGCGGATCGCGGCCGCTGGCAACGGCGCGTACGTGCGGTCGGTCGCGGGTTCGGGGGACGTTGCAGCCATTTATCAAGGCGAGATAATCGGTAAGTTGAAGCGCGCGGAACAAACGATTCGCCGCGAGAAAATCTGGACCGAGCGATTCCAGTGGCCGCTGGCGTTGGCGTGGTTCTGCGGCATCGCGGCATTCGCGGCCCGGGGTCGGCGGACCGCCGCAGCGCTGGCCTTGCTCATCGTGGTGGGTTCACCCGCCGCCCACGCGGACGATGCCGTGGACGCGTTGGCGGCCGAACAAGTGTCGAATCCCGACGACATGGCGCTTGCAGAGCGGTTGGGGCAGGCCTTGTTCGAGGCGGGCCGGTTCAACGAGGCGACCCAAGTGCTCACCGAGGTTGCGGATCGCACGACGGAGTCCGACGCGCGCGCCCGTGCCCGCTACAACAGCGGCTTGGCGGCCTACCGAGGCGGTCGGCTGACGGAAGCGCTGGAAGCATGGCAGCGCGTGCTGCAGGACCACCCGGATCACGAGGCGGCTCAGAAGAATGCGGCCGCCGTTCAGGCAGAGATTCAGAAACGCCTTGGGGAAGAGCCGCCGCCCCAAGATGGCGACCCCAACAACGAGCCATCGGAAGAACCGTCGGAAGACGGCGAGGCGACGCCGGAAGACGAGTCGTCTTCGTCGGAAAACGACGGCACGCGGCCGCCCCAGGACGACCCTGGGGATGGCTCCGACACCGGCCAACCCGCCGAGCCCGAGCCCGAGCCCGAGCCCGCGGGAACCCCGCCCTCCGCTGAGGGCGATACAGGAGCGCCGCAGTCGGAATTCACCGAAGCCAGTCAGATGACCGAGGACCAAGCAGAGCGAATGTTTGAATCCGTTCAAGAAGGCGACCCGCGGGTCGTGATCGATCCGGGCAGTCGGGGAGGGAAAGACTGGTGATCTTGGTGTGGATATCGGCCGCATTTGCGGCGGAGTTGGCGCTGCGGGTCGACACCCGTGAATTGGTGGTGGGCCAGTCGATTCCGGTCAAGCTTCAGGTGATCAACGGTCGGGTACGGGGGGCGCCCGAACTCCCCGTCTCGGCGGGGTTGCTCGCGCAGTACCAGGGATCGAGCCAGCAGCACACCATTGTGAACTTTGAGTCGACCCGAATCACGGAGTTCACCTACCAAGTCGCGGCGACGCGTGAGGGCTCCTGGACCATCGGGCCGGTCAATTTGGTCGTCGACGGGGAGCCGTTGACTGCCGGACCGATCCGCATCTCCGTCGGCTCGCCTCCCGCTCAGCAGGGGGGGGAGCCGGTGGTCGCCTCGGTGACCACGGACCGTCCCTACGTGGGTCAGGTGGTGGTCTACCGCTTCCAGTTCAAGTACGACCGGCCCCTCGTCAATGCCCGGTGGGTGCGGCCCGACTTTCCCGGCTTTGTGGAGGAGGTCAACACCGAGGCGGTTCAGCGTGAATTCCAGATGATGGACGCCGGAAAGCCCTACACCGTTCAGACGATCGAGGTGCCGCTGGTGGCCGCGGGGACGGGGCCTCAGTTGATCTCGGCCGCCGCTCTGACGGCGCAGTTTCGTGCCGAGCGAACACGCTCGCGCAACCGCGGACGGCGCCGCAGTCTTGATGATCTGTTCAACGACTCGCCGTTTGGTCTGCAGGGGAGCACCGAAACGCTCACCCTCACCACCCGGGCGGTCGATGTGGACATCCAACCCCTGCCGCTTGACGACCAACCGCTGGATTACTCCGGGCTTGTCGGCGCGTTTGAGCTTTCGGCATCGGTTGGCGAAGCGACCGTCAAACTGGGGGAGAGCGTCACCGTCCTGGTTGCCTTGACCGGAAACGGCTCGCTGGCCGGCTACACGCTGCCGACCGGTGGAAGCGATGCAGGCTTTCGCTTGTACGACGATGAGCCGGCGGTGGAGACGTCCTTGGTCGACGGGCGATTTGAGTCGCGGCTGACGCTGCGCCGGGCGATCGTCCCCGAGGCGACCGGTGAGCTGGTGGTGCCCCCCCTCGAGGTCGTGACCTTCAATCCCGCCAAGGGGGCCTACGAGCGGGTCGCGACGGCGCCGTTGCGGCTCACGGTGCTGGAGGGAGAAGAAGGCGGCGGTGTGGTGGAGAGTTTCGTCGGCGACGGTGCGGATCAGCGGCGGGCGGTGCAGTCGACCGCGGAAGACATCCTCCCTGTGGTTCGAACGGGCAGCATCGGGGACCGCTCGGTGAGGGGCAACCTCGCCGCATTGGTGGTCTGGCCGGCTGTTCCGGCGGTGGCCTACATGGGGTTGAGCCTGGTGGGATGGGCTCGGGGCCGCAGCCGCGACGCTCACGCGGTGCTCCGCGCACGGATGCGCAACCTGCCGAGCGACCCGGCGCAGCGCTTGTCGGAGGTCGAGCACTGCTTTCGGGAAGCGTGCGCAATCAAGCTCGGCCTTTCGGGGACGGGCATCACGCTGGATGCGGTGGTTTCTCTGGGAGAGGAGTGGGCTTCGCTGTACCGCGACATCGAGGCTGCACGATACGGGGGCGGCGACGCGTCTGCGGTTGAAGAGCGGGTCCGGAAGATGATGGGGTCACTCCAATGATGGTGTTCGCGATGGTGATGCTGGCCTGCGGCGGTGCGACCGGTACGACGGCCGCGGACGACGGGCTCGCGCAGCTGCGCGCCGGCGATGCCGCGTCCGCGGCGGAATCGTTTACGGAGGCCGTGAACGCGGGCGCCCACGACCCGATGGTCTTCCACGGGCTGGGCAATGCGCTGCATCGACTGAACAAGCCCGGTCCGGCCGTCGCGGCGTGGCGTCGCGGTCTGGCACTTGAGCCTCGAAATGGCGACATCGTTGCCAACATCGAGTTGGTCAGCCGGTCGATGGAGGACCGCGTGGACGCCCCGCCAACCCATCGCAGCGCATTCTTCTGGCAGGCAATGCTGTCTCCGCTGGAGACGGCGATGGCCGCTTCCGCGCTGTTGTCCATTGCGCTTTGGTGGCTGGTGGTGGGTCGAATTCGGCCGAGCCTCCAGCCGTCCCGCGCGGTGGTGTCCGCCTGCCTCGTCGTTGCATCCCTGCTGGTTGCGTCGACTTGGGACGCCCTCCAGCACCGACGCAGCGCGGTAATCGCGGTTGCAGAGGTGGACGTGCGGAGCGCACTGGGGCCATCGGGCGTCACCCTGTTTACGCTGCACGAAGGCGCAACCGTGGTGGTGGCCGACACCACCGAAACCCATTGGCTCATCACGTTGACCGATGGCCGGAAGGGGTGGCTCAATCGGCGGGCGTTGATTTCGACGGTTCCTTCCGACCCCTTTGAACTTCCAGACGGTTAATGACCAAAAAACGGAGACACCATGCGTCAAACTTTCCTTCTCGCGGCCCTGACCCTTGCCCTCAGCACCGGATGCTCGATGTCGAGCAAGCTCAAGAAGCTCGATGAAGAAGAGTACGACCACTACATGGCACTCCGGGTGTACCTCGACCGCCCCGATGCACGCGGTGTCCGCAGCAAGGACGAGCGAAAGGCGTTCTTCAAGAACAAGACCCGAGCGGAGCGGGACCAGTGGCTGAAAGACAAGGGTCTGTGGGACAAGTTTTACCAATACGATGCGCACATCCGCGACAAAATCGTCCAAGGCGCGGTGCAAGTCGGGTGGGACAAACACATGGTGTATCAGGCGTGGGGAATGCCCTTTGTTCGTCGCAAACTCCCGGGTCGCCAAGCGCAGCGGTCCGAACTCTTTGTGTACCGATTCGAAGTGCGAAAAGACGGCGTCCATCAAGTGTGGATAAAGGGCAGCAAGGACACCTACAAAGCGCAGCGGTTGTACACCAAAGAGCTCATCGTTGATGACGACAAGATCATGGAAATTCGCGAGCGAGACGGCCAGTGGTAGCCGTGCGCCCGGGTTGATGGACACCGCCGCGCTTCGGTGCGCCCTGCCGGAACGGGTGTGCCCATGAACGGTCCCATCCTGATCGAGACCGCGACGGACAGCGACGCCGCTGCCGTGGTCGAATTGTACCGACGAATTTTGGCGGAGGGTCGCTGGTTCATGACCCACCTCGATGAGTTCACCGGCACCGATGAATGGCAAGCCAAGGTCATTCGCGAGTGGAACGAAGAAGCCAACAGTCGGTTCTTGGTCGCCCGGATGGGGGGCGTGGTTGTGGGCGCCATGTCGATCACCGGCGGAAACAAGGACCGCACCAAGCACGTGGGGCTCATTGAGATCTTTGTCGATCGCCCGGCTCGGGGCCTCGGTGTGGGCCGCTCGTTGATGGAGGCCGGCATCATGTGGGCCGAACGCAGCCCGATCGTGCACAAGCTGGCCCTCCATGTGTTCGAAGACAACGAACGCGCCGTCGACCTCTACCGCCGCTTGGGGTTTGTGGTGGAAGGGCGCCTGATCGGGGAATTTCAGGAGCGCGACGGCACGCTTCGGAACGACTTGGTGATGGCCCGGGCTTGCAGCGCCTGATTCCGGCCCTTCAAGGCCCACCGGGCATGGGCTCTTCGCGGCGCCGCACCAGCCATGCCGCATCGATCGCGAACGAGATTCCCAATGCGGCCGTGGCCGTCGCCGCCCACAGCACGGGCCACGGGATGGGCGCAATGGTCATGATCAGTCCGACAATGCCGACCACGCATGCCGTTTTTCGACGGAACGATTCTGGCAGGGCCCGGCGAAACCAGGGCAGGGCCACCTGTGCGGCAATCCAGACGTAGCGCGCAAGGCCGCAAAACAGCACCCAGATGCCCGCTTGCTCCCACTGCACGGCGAGCCAGGACAGGATGATCATGAGCAGGGCATCGCATTCCATGTCCAGCTGGGCGCCGTAAGCGGACTCGCTGTGCGTTGCCCGCGCAACGAGGCCGTCGAGGCCGTCCATCACGAGCGCGACCGATGCGACGACGGCCACCCAGAACATCTGACCATCCGTTCCCACTGACGTGCAGAACGCGGCAATCCAGCCAATCATCACACCCCGGACCAACGTGATCCGATTGGCCACCCCCATGATGGTGATTGGGGAGGATCGACGCACGCTTTCCGAAGCCAATACGGGGATCGCCAATGCGGTCAAGGACCACACCAATGCCCATCGCGACAGCGCGAAGGGGGCGGCCGATGCCCACACCACACCCGCCAATGCAATCGCGGCGATCGCGATGTGACCTGCAAGAATCGCGGAGAAGGGATAGGGGCTCGTCCTGAGAAATTCCATGACTGCGCCTAATTCCATCAACCCCCCTTTGACCAAAGAAGAACTCTGGTCAGTCCTGTGCACCGCAGCAGCCGGTTCCGGGGAGCCCATGATTGGTTCACCCACGGACAATGGCGGTGAGTGGACCATCGGGCGGCCCATGGACGCGGAAGCCGAGGTCATTGCCCAGTTGTTCCTGCCGTTGATGGGCCCGCTGCCGGCGGGTCGTCCCTTGGTTGTGGGGCATTTGGCGCAGAGCTTGGACGGGTACATCGCCCGCATGGATGGCGAGTCGCACTGGATCTCCGGGTCGGAAGACCTCGACCATACGCACCGACTGCGCGCGTTCTGCGACGCGGTGTTGGTGGGAGCAAAGACGGTTTCCTCGGACGATTGCCGCCTCACGGTGCGGCGCTGCTCGGGGGAGCACCCGCTTCGCGTGGTCCTCGATCCGAGCGGCCGCCTCGATTCGGAGCAGGCCATCTTTCAGCAAGTGGACGGATCGGTGCTGCACGTGGTCTCGGACGAGCTCGATGTGCGCTCCGATGTGGAGCGTTTGCTGATTCCCGCAGAAGGCGGGCAGTTTGATCTCCCCACCTTGCTGGCCGAGCTGCACACCCGGGGGGTCCGGCGGCTGTTCATTGAGGGCGGCGGCGTCACGTTGACCCGGTTTTTGACCGCAGGGTTGTTGGACCGGTTGCACCTTGCCGTTGCACCGGTGCTGCTCGGTCAGGGCCGTCCCGGCTTTGCTGCGCCTTTCGGCGGCACGCTGTCGGAGAGCCCGCGGCCCGGCGTGACGGTGACGCCGCTTGGCGACGATTGGCTGTTTGATTGCGACTTTGGAGCCATGGGATGAAGGCCCGCGCCTTTTGGGTCACCGGCCCCGGCGTAGGCGAGATCAAGACCGAAGCGATCGACGACCCGGCGGACGAGGAGATCCGCGTGCGGACCCTGTACTCGGGCGTCTCGCGCGGGACGGAGACGCTGGTATTTCAGGGTCGCGTTCCGGCGAGTCAGCATCAGCGGATGAAGTGTCCGTTTCAGGTCGGGCAGTTCGGCCAGGCGGTGAAGTACGGCTACATCAGCGTCGGCCGGGTCGAATCCGACGGCGACCTTGCGGGACGAAATGTGGTGTGCTTGCACCCGCATCAAGACCGGTATGTGGTTCCGCGCTCTGCGGTCACCGTGCTGCCGGAAGGGTTTGACCCGGCCATGGCCGTGCTCGCCCCGAACATGGAGACCGCCGTCAACGGGGTGTGGGACTGCCGGCCCCAGCGGGGCGACCGAGTGACCGTGATCGGTGCTGGAGTGGTGGGGGCCCTCGTCGCCTGGAGAATGCAAGCCGAGGTCGACCACCCGGTCCAGCTCGTTGACCTTCAACCCTCCCGCGCGGGCATCGCGGAAGCGCTCGGACTGAGCTTTTCAACCCCCGCCGACGCATGGACCGAACGAAACCTTGTTGTGCACGCGAGCGGTTCACCGGCCGGCCTTCGCCGAGCACTGGAACTCGCGGGCGATGACGGGCGCATCGTGGAGATGAGCTGGTTTGGCGACCGGCAGATTGAGTTGCCGTTGGGCGAAGCGTTCCATTCCCGGCGATTGACCATTCAATGCAGCCAAGTGGGCGCGTTGCCTCCGCACATGCGGGATTCGATGGACTTCACCGGGCGGATGCGCGTCGTGTTGGACGCGTTATCGGGCCATCCGGAGTTGCGTGTGCTCATCAACTCAGAGGGGAGCTTTGAATCGCTTCCACAGACCATGAAACGGCTGGCAGAGGGAGCCCCTGAGGTCCTCTGTCACCGGGTTCGATACCAGGAGACTGACCCATGTACCGATTGACCGTTCGCGACCGCGTGATGATCGCCCACAGCTTCAAGGGCGAGATTTTTGGCCCCGCACAGGGGGTTCATGGGGCCACATTCGTGGTCGAGGCTGAGTTTCAAGCCCCCGTGCTCGATGAGTACAACCTGGTCGTCGACATCGGGTTGGCCCATCAAGCACTCGCCGGGATTTTGAAAACCATCAACTACAAACAGCTGGACGAACTTCCAATTTTCGCCGGGCAGAACACCACCACCGAGTTTTTGGCATCGTGGATCTGGGGCGAGCTGGCGGCAGCGATCAAGGAGGGCCGCATGGGGCCCCACGACCTGAGCGGTCTGGCCGTTTGTCTACGGGAGTCCGATGTCGCTTGGGCAAGCTACGAAGCCCCGCTGGATTAAGCGACTTCGGGCGTGGGGCTCAGTGGCGGTATCGCTCGGGCTTCTGGTGTGGCTCGGGCAGCGCTTCAGTGCGAGCGAGGCCATGGCGCTGCTTCAGACCGCTCGGCCAGAGTGGCTCTTGATTGCGGTTGTTTTGGCGCCCGTTCAAGTGGTCCTCGGGGCCCTTCGTTGGCATCGAATTTCGCTCCAGCTTGGGATGCCCATGGGGCGGCGTCACGCCGTCGAAGAGTACGGCCTTGGTGTGGTGTTGAACCAGGTTCTTCCCGGCGGTGTGGCCGGCGATGCGGTCCGAGTATGGCGCCACAAACGGGGCCATGGCGCCCTGGGCGCACCGCTGCGGGCGGCGTTGGTTGACCGGCTGCTGGGGCACTGGGCACACCTGGTGTACACCGTCGCAGGGGTCGGGCTGTGGTCCGTTGTGCACGGCAGCGAAGCACCGGCCGGTGCCGTGCCCGGACTCGCGATCTGGTGCGGCGCATTCGCTTTGGTTGCATGGAAACCCCCACCGGGGTTGCGGACCATGATGGCCGACGCCCGGACCGCGGTGACCCGTGGAACAGATTGGGTGTTCCACGCGGGAATTTCCGCGCTGTTGGTCGCTGCGTTGTTGATGTCTTTTGCGTGCTGCGCGCTCGCACTCGGCGTGCCCGTTGGGTGGAGCGCAGTGACAGCCGTTCCGCTGATGTTGCTCGCGATGGTCGTGCCCATTTCCGTCGGGGGGTGGGGGCTGCGCGAAGTGTCCGCGGTGGTGCTCTTGACGACCGTTGGCTGGACCAGGACCCAAGCGATCGCAGCGTCGGCCGCATTCGGTCTGGCCAACCTGCTCGGTTCCGCGCCCTTCATCGGCGTGTTGGGAAGGTCATCATGAAGTCGCTTCGCGTGGTGTTGCTCGTCATCGGAACCGCCGTGTTGTTGTCGGCCGTTGTCAACGCCCCGCGGGAATACAACCCGGAGCTGTCGATTCGGTACAGCCGAGACCTGGTGTGGATTCTGCTCCTGGTGATGGGCTGCAGCCGGATCGCGATCGGCCGCATGGTTGCCGCAATCGCGACGATTCTGTGGCTGATGGCGCTGGTGTTTGAGTGGGTGCGCAGCGTGGGTGTGACGGCCATGAGCCAAGAACCGCTGCTGTACGATGCGTACTTCCTGATTGGCCACCTGTACAACCTCATGTCCGACCTGATGGGGTACCGAGCCCAGGCCATGTTCGCGGGGGTGGTGGTCGCCATGACGGTGATTGGGGGTGCGACGGCGTGGCTGTTTCGGCGCATTCAACTCCAGCACGCCGACGCGCCTTGGCCCATCCACGCGGTCACAGCGGCGCTGGTCGTCGGCATGGCGGCGGGGGCCGAGCAATGGGGCAACGTGGAGGGCAAGAACAGCTTGTTCGATGCGTCGCACAACGTCGTCGACTCCGCGTCGGTCCACGGCGACATCGCCCGGGGGATTTCTCCGGACGCGTACCGCGAGATTCGGGACCTGAAGCTTGGCGAGCATCGGCCGAGCGTTCACATCTACATTGTGGAAAGCTACGGCAACGGCATCCAGCGCCACACGATTCGCGATGGCTACTACACGATGGTGGACGGGATCGAGGAACGCCTGGAGGCGGCCGGATGGGCGGTTCGCACCGGTTTGTCAGAGGCCCCGGTGATGGGCGGACGGTCATGGCTCGCCGATGCCACGCTCTTGAGTGGACGTTTGATCAAATACGAGTCGGTGTACCGACACTTCTTGCCTCACCTGGCCACGATTGCGACGGTGCCGGGCTTTTTCAAGGACAACGGGTACCAAACGGTGTTGATGCGGCACAACGATCGCGCCCGTCCCGGGCTGCCGCTGCAGAACTTCTTCGAGTTTGAGCACACCGTCTTCCAGAAAGAAGTGGGCTACGAGGGGCCCGCCTATGGGTGGGCCGGCATTCCCGATCAGTATGCGTTGGGGCACCTGCGGGACGAGGTGCTGCCCGGCATTTGGGGTTCGCCCCACTTTGTGTTTGTGCACCTCGCCAGCTCCCACATTCCCTGGGACGATGTGCCGCCGCTGGTCTCGGATTGGCGGTCGCTCGACGGCAAGGAGGGCGGCAGGTCGGGGGCGCAGGATGCGCCCCTCACCGAGAAGCAGATCAAGTACCAACTCAAGCGGTTCAAGCGCAAGGAGACCGTTCGATTGCGGCGACTGAAGCCCAGCGCAGAGAATGTGGAGGATTACCTGACCAGCGTGTCCTACTCGCTGGAAGCCGTGATGCAGCACGTCTTGGCACTGGAGCAACCCCCGGACTTGGTTGTGGTGATGGGCGACCATCAGCCGCCCCTGTACAAGAAAAACACGGACTTCTCGGTGCCGGTTCACGTGATGGCCACGGATCCGTCTTACCTGCGCGAATTTCGGAAGCGCGGGTTTCGGAAGGGCATGCGTCCAACCAGCCGGTCCAAGCGGATTCGCCATGAGGGCTTCTTCAGCGTGCTGGTTCGCGCGCTGGCGAGGCCCCACTTCAAAGACCTTCCCCCGTATCGGCGGCACGGCACGCAGGCTGCGTCCAAACGGGCGGGGTCATCACAGGGCGGTCAGACCCGATGAACAGCATCCATTGGCTGAGTCCCGGACGGCCCGATCAGCGAACCGGGGGCTACCTCTACAACGCCCGAATCGCAGCCGAGTTGCGGGCCCTTGGGGTCCTGGTTGAGGTCGTTCCCTTGGAGGCCGACTGGCCGCTGGGCGGCGTCAGTCAGTCAGACAAACTGGCGCCAATACCCGATGGGGCCACCGTGGTGGCCGATGGCCTGCTGTGGCCGGGGCTTTTGGCCGACGAGCGTGCAGCGCTGCTTGAGCGAACCACGGTATGGGTGGTGGTCCACAGCCTCATGGACAAAGAGGGCGGCGCGGATCTGGCTGCGGTGGAAGCATCGGCCTTGGCCGAGGCCCATGGATGTTTCGCCACGAGTCAACGAACGGCATCCATTGTGGCGCAGCGGCTGGGCCGAGACTCGGTTCCGGTGATCGTGCCCGGCACCCATCCCGCACAACGACGGCCGCGACCCGGCGCCAATCGCCTGCTCGCTGTGGGTCACCTCATTCCTCGGAAGGGGTACCTTGGGCTCCTTGACGCCTTGGCGTCGATCCGAGAACCGGTGTGGACCCTCGGCATCGTGGGGTCCCTCGAGCGCGATCCTGCCCACGCGGCGGCGGTGCAGGATGCGGTTCGACGTCGCGGACTCGGCGATCGGATTCGATTCCTGGGGGAACTGGGGCAAGACGCCCTCGAGCGGGCGTATGCGGACTCGGATCTGCTGGTCCATGCCGCGCACTTTGAGGCGTTCGGAATGGTCTTGACCGAAGCGCTTCGCCGAGGCGTCCCGGTCATCAGCACCCCCGCGGGTGCGCTCGATGGGCTGAGCTCGGCTGCGGTGCGCGTGGTCGACTCGGACGACCTTGGTCCGGCGATTGACGATTGGGTGGGCCATCCCGGTGCGTTGATGGCCGCTCAGCAGGCAGCGGAACTGCTGGAGTTTCCATCGTGGAGGGGGCAGGCGGAGCGGCTGATTGCGACACTGGGACTCGAGCCGCACGGGTACTCCACCGATTGGCTCCAGATGCGAGAGCCGTACGATCACGCGGCTCGAAGCCTGGACTTGGTGCAGGGGCTGGTCGCCGCTGTGGGGCCCGAACGTGCGACCATCCTGGAGTTGGGTGCGGGCCTTGGCTCCGGTGCCCGGTTTGTCGCGGCCAACGGACCCACCGCTTGGGAGTGGATCCTGGTCGATCGCGATCGCCGACTGTTGGATTCCGCAGCGTCCCGGTTGGAGTGCGCAACCCTGCAGATGGATGTCCATGATCTGGAAGCGCTTCCAACCACCGTTTCGGCCGTGACCCTCCAAGCCGTGCTCGACCTGGCCTCCGAGGCGTGGTTGCACGCGTTTGCCGAGTGGCTCAGTGCGCATCGGCTGCCGCTGCTGGCGGCGCTCACCGTGGATGGTCGGGTCGGCTGGTCGCCGGCTCACCCCAACGATGCCGACGTTGCGACCGCATTTCGTCATCACCAAACCTGGGATCGCGGGTTCGGCCCTTCGCTGGGGGTGGCGTCCGCTCATCATTTGGCGGGCTTGCTTCGGGACCGGGGCTATTCCGTGCGGCTGCACGAGGCCGATTGGGCCATTCCCGCCACCGACACCGCGATGGTCTCGGCGATGATCGACGGCACGGCCCATGCGGCCCAGGAGGCGGCTGCGTCGGCAGGCTTTTCGCCGTCAATGGTCGCCTCCTGGGCGGCCGAACGGACGGCTCAGTTGGGCGCCGTCTCGCTCACCGTGGGTCACGTGGACCTTCTGGCCGTTCCCGGTTCTTAGGCCCGCAGGGCCACGCCGCGATGGCCCAGAGTCGTGTCGACCGCGACGATGAGTGCCTCGGACGCGCGATTCACCTCGTCGGCCGACCGATTGCCGTCGTTGTTGGCATACCGAAGGGCAAAGGTGACCGCGCGCATGGCGATGCCGTCTTGGTCGTACTCAAACAGGTCGACCATGTCCACGGCGTCGAGCCATGGGGGTCCCGCAGCCGTGAGGGTCGCGGCGACCTCGCCGGCCGTGACCTTTGGGGGGAGGGCGAAAGCCAGGGACCTCAGGATCGGTTGATGGACAGACCGTTCTCGGAACCGCGAGGGCAGCCGCGGTGTCATCAGCGCATCCCGCTCAATCTCAAAATACACGGGACGAACGCGCTTGAGCTTGAAGGCTTTGGTCACCCGTGGATGGACTTCTCCCAGGATGCCGACCGTGATGCCGTCGAGCTGAATGCTGGCCTGGCGTCCGGGGTGAAGGCAGTCGGACAACGGGTGGGTGGCCGCATCTGCGCTCACCGCCAGGGGAAGCCCGAGGGCGGTTCCGATTTCTTCGATGATTCCCTTGAATCGCCAGACCGTCGTTTGGCGCGGCGTGCCGTTCCATCGGTCGGGTTCGCTGGATCCGCATGCGATGGCCCACAACCGGTGCACTTCTGCGCACACCCCGTTGGCGGCATCCGGATCCGGGTGGAACGTGCGGGTCCACTCAAACATCTGAATGGGGCGGGTCCCCACGCGAATGTTGCCGGTCAACGCTTCGATGGCTTGGCCGAGGCAGTTGTTC
>JAYZVA010000018.1:0-6320 GCA_036156175.1 Myxococcota bacterium | reverse complement strand
AACCCCTCGCACTTCGACGAGTGCGGCGACGACTGCCCGGTGGAGAACGTCTCGTGGACCATGGCCGCCGCCTTCGCCAACGCGGTGTCGGCCACTGTGGGCCTGACCCCGTGCTACGCCTGCGACTCCACCGGCTGCACCGTGGCGAGCGCCGTCTATGCGTGCGACGGCTACCGACTGCTCACCGAAGCCGAGTGGGAGGTCGCCGCCCGCTGCGGCCGCGAGACGCGCTACGCCGGCAACTCGGTGGCGTCGAGCGTCGCCTGGTACGCCGGCAACAGCGGCGATCGCACCCGCACCGTGGCCACCAAGGCACCCAACCACTGCGGCGTGTACGACATGAGCGGCAACGTCGCCGAGTGGGTGCACGACTGGTACAACGACTACACCACCGTTCCGCTCACCGACCCCGTGGGGCCGGAGGTGCCCACCATCGCCGACACGAAGATCACCCGCGGCGGCAGCTGGGACGCCACCACCGACTTGCTGCGCGTCTCAAACCGCCAGCCCACGGCCTACCACGACGAGTCCAACATTCACGGAATCCGACTGGGGCGCATCACCGCGGCCGACGTGTGCATCCCGGGCACGGCGACCTGTCCCGCCGCGTCGTGCAAGCAGCTGCTCGACGCCGTCCCGTCCACCGAGACGGGCCTGCACTGGCTCAGCCCCGACGGCGCTGCACCCGTCGAGGCCTTCTGCGACATGGACACCGACGACGGCGGCTGGACGCGGGTGGCCGACAACGCGCGGGTGTTCGGCACCGGCGTCACCGGCGAAGCCTACAACGCCGAGGGATTCACGTGGACTGAAGCCCGGTTTGCCTACGACAGCGGCTCGGTCCACGCCAGCTCGACCTACCCCGACTCCATGCCCACCTTCAACCCCTTGGCGCAGCGGTTCGGCAGCGAAAACTGGAGCTTTCCGCTCAACGCCAACGCGGCCTACTGCGACTACGACTTCTTGCTGACCTACGAAAACCCCGAGTCGACGGTGTACCTCAACGACACCGACTGGAAGATTGTGCGGGGGACGTCCACCGACACCGTTCAGGTCGGCAGCATCGAAGGGGCCGCAGCGTGCACCCTCGACGACAACTACGGCGACGCCTACCTCGACATCTACGTGCGGTGAACGTGCACAGTTTCAGAAGCGGTCAAGAATAAACCGCCTCGAGGGCCAATTGTTGATTGAATCGGCGCCGGTGCTGTCGTAGCCTTCTCTCCTGTTTTGGAGGCGACTCATGCCCACGCACCCGTTCCTTTGGCTCATTCCGATCGCCCTGATGGCGTGCCGGTCCGACACCGACCTGACCAAGTTGGGCAACGATTCCGAGGGGGGCAGTTCTGCGGGGAGCGACGACGCGCCCATCAACAGCGCGCCCAGCGTTGCGGTGACGTTGAATCCCACCACCGCCCGCACCAACACCGTTCTGGCAGCGGTGGCGACGGCCGACGACCCGGACGGCGATGCGCTCGAGGTGTCGTACCGGTTCAGCGTGGACGGCACCGAGGTCCAAGAGGGCGACACCACCACACTGGACGGCGCCGCGCACTTCAGCAAGGGCCAGACCGTTCGGGTCACGGCCACCGCCGACGACGGCGTCCTGTCCGTGTCCGCAGAATCCAATCCGGTCACCATCTTGAACTCTCCGCCGACCGGTGCCGTCATCGCGATCGACGCCGGCTCCGACACGGAAAGCGACGACACCGGCACGCTCACCTGCCTGATCGAAGAAGCAGCCACCGATGACGACGACGACCCCATCGACTACCGCTTCGCGTGGCACCGCGACGGCGCCCCCTACACGGGCCCGACCGAGTCGACCCTCCACGCCAACGACACGATTCCCGGCGAGACCATTGCCGGCATGGTCGAGTTCATGTGCACCGTCACGCCCAACGACGGCGAAGAAGACGGACCCGCCACGGAAGCCTTGATCCGCGTCGGCGACCGCGATGGCGACGGGGTCGCCGACGACACCGACTGCGCCCCCGACCTGCCGGACATCCCGCGCTTCGTGACCTGGTCGTCCGTTTCGATGGTGACCATGGACAGCAGCCCGCCGTCCGACGGTGCCGTGTGGTGCGATGGCTCGTGGGGCGACCAAGGCGTGCGTGTTTCGTTCGACCGAACCGCTTGGTTTCAGGAATCCGACTGGAACTCGCTCTGGATCGTTGACCCCATTTCCGACGACGAAATGACCTACGCCGTGGACGTCGACCTCCACCTTGCCTCGGGCAACCGCAGCGGCGAGTTTGGGATCAACCGGACCCAAGGCAGCGACTCGTATCCCGGGGCCTGCAACCACAGCGCCGGTGGGCTCGTGATGGGATTCTCTCAAGGCCGGTGCGGCGGCGCCGGGCCCTGCCTCAACATTGGGGGCCTGGGCGGACCGTACTACACCACGGGCGACCGCGACGACATCTTTGACCGCTGGGTGAACATGCGCTTCGAGGTGTTCCGCGACGACGGACTCGTGCAGTTCTGGATCGACGACGAACTCGAGACCTGCTTCTTCGCCGATGACGCGGCGCTGGTGGGCCCCAAAGTGAAGTTCAACGCCAACGCCTCGTGCTGCGGCACGAGCCCCAACCTCGGAATCTCAAAGCTGAACTTCAGCGTCGCTGACTGACCCCAGCAAATCGACTGCCGATGTGCGTTGATTGTTGATGCGGTGTCCCCTACGATACCCCCACAGCTTGGGGTGATTCATGCGGTTTGGACTTGTGTTTTCAATGCTCGGTGCAGCGGCCTGCCAAGAGGCCAGCATCAAGCGGGTCAACACGGCCCCCGAAGCGTTCATCACCTCGCACGGCGACGGCGACACGGTCATCGAAGGCGCCAGCGTCTCGGTCCGGGGGCAGGTCTCCGACACCGACAACGCCCTCGCCGACCTGACGGCCGCTTGGTTTGTCAACGGCGAGCCGGTCTGCCCCGACTCTGCGCCCGACGAGACCGGCTCCCTGGCCTGCACCGTTGACTTCAGCACAGCGGGCGGCGGCGTCGTGCTGGAGGTCCGCGACCCCGACGGTGCGGTCGGAACGGCCCGCGTCGACCTGACGGTCCAAGCAACCGACGCCCCGGTGGTCGCCCTCGCAACCCCCACGGGCGACGGCGTTTACTACAGCGACCACCCCATCGCCCTCGCCGGCACCGTGCGCGACACCGAAGACGCCCCCGGCGATCTGACCGTGCGGTTTGAGACCGCCGAGTTCGGCGACTTGGGCCTGTTTGTGTCGGTGACCGCCGACGGCGACGTGGCCGCATCCGCGTCGCTCGAGGCGGGCGAGCACACCCTGCGCATGGTGGCCGTCGACACCGACGGCAAAGAGGGGAGCGACCACGTCACCATCACCGTGGGCCCCGCAAATGCCGCCCCCACCTGCACCATTGACGCACCGGCCGACGGCGACTCCACACCCGAAGGCGAAGCCGTCCAGTTCGAGGCCACCGTGGGCGATGCCAACGTGCCGCCCAACTGGCTCACGGTGAACTGGGAGAGCGACATCGACGGACCACTGGGCGACAGCAGCCCCGCCGCCGACGGCTCGGTGAGCCTCACCGCCGCCGCCCTCACCGCCGCCACCCACCGCATCACGCTCACCGCCACCGATGAAGTGGGCGCCGTCTGCACCGACAGCATCGATCACACCGTGGCCACGCCCCCCACCGCAACCATCACCCTGCCCGCCGCCGATGCCGTGTTCCCACACGGCGACCCGGTGACCTTCGCCGCCACCGTCGCCGACGCAGAAGACCCGCCGAACGCCGTGGCGCTCTCGTGGTCAAGCGACGTCGATGGGCCCTTTGCCAGCGGCAGCGCCGACGCAGAGGGGTCGGCCACGGCCAGCACCGCGGACCTCAGCCCGGGCGTTCACACCGTCACCCTGACGGCCACCGACACCCACGGGCTCGTGGCCACCGACACGGTGCGCTTCCGGCTGAACCAATCGCCCGTCATCGACGCCATCGCCATCAGCCCCGAGCCGGCCCACAACGACGACACCGTGGTGTGCTCGGCCACCGTGTCCGACCCGGACGGCGGCGCCCCCGTCGTTAACTACGAATGGACCGGGGGCGTGACGGGCCCCGCGCTTGCGCTCGACAGCAGCACGGCATCGCCGCTCGACGCGTTCGTCTGCACCGTCACCGCCACGGACGCCGACGGGGCCGTGTCGGTCGCTGCCGCCACCGTCACCATCGCCAACCGCAACCCGTCGCTCACCGTTGCGGGCAGCCCCGCCGCCCCCACACCGGGCGACGCGCTCACCTGCACCGCCTCCGACATCGCCGACCCCGACGGCGACCCCACCACCATCGAATTCGAGTGGACGGTCGACGGCGTGGTCGTTGAGGGCACCCCCGCCTCCGATGCTGTCAGCACCCTCTCCGGCGCGTTTTCCACCGATGACGCCGTGCTGTGCACCGTGTCCGTCCGCGACGACAAGGGCGGCGAAGGGACTGCGAGCCACGGTTGGGCCATCGCCAACACCCCGCCCGACGTCACCGGCATCGCGTTGAGCCCCGACCCGCTGTTCACCAACGACACGCTGACCATCGCCGCCACCATCAGCGACGCCGACGGCCACACCGTGACCACCCGCTACGCCTTCGAAGTCGATGGCAGCGTCGTGCAAGAGGGGCCCTCTCCCTCACTCGACGGCACCATCCACTTCGACAAGGGACAAACCGTTCGCGTGACCATCACCGCCAGCGACAGCTGGGACGACACGGTGGTGACCGCCGAACCCATCTCCGTGCAGAACAGCCTGCCCAGCGCACCGGAAGTGCGGATTGAGACCCCCAGCGCATGCCCCGATGACTGGGAGGCATCCGCGGACGGCAGCCGCTGCTACCGGGTCTTCGCCGGGGCGGTGGACTGGCCGACGGCCCGGGACGACTGCGCCACCGAAGGCGGCACCCTGGCGACCGTTCACAGCGCCGACGACAACGACCAGCTGTACGCCTTGGCCTCCGGACTGAGCGGCACGGCCATCTGGCTGGGCCTCAACGACCGAAGCGTCGAGGGCGACTGGGTCTGGACCTCGGGCGAAGCGACGGACTTCACCGCATGGCTCGGCGAATCCGGCCGCGAACAACCCGACGGCGGAACCGCTGAAAACTGCGCCGAGATGTTCCACGACGGTTCGAGCGAACCGACCTGGCGCGGGCTGTGGGCCGACATGGAGTGCGACTCGATCGCCCATGTGGGCGGCTACGCCTGCGAACAAGATGCGTCGGCTTCGCTGCAGTGCGTCATCGACGCGCCGTCGACCGACGACGACGCCGACCCCATCGCCTACCTCGTCGCCTGGGACGTGGACGGCGCGCCGTTCACCGACACCGAGACGGCGGTCCACACGGGCGATTCGGTGGCGGCTGCATCGCTCGCGCCCGGCGAGACCTGGACCTGCACGGTCACGCCGAACGATGGCGAGGACTCGGGCCCATCGAGCGCCGCCAGCCACACCACCGGGCCCGTCTGCACCAGCCTGACCTTCGATGGGGCGACTTCGTACGTGGACTTTGAGAAAGCCACCGCGGTGGGCGGCCTCGTGGGCTCGGACGGCATCACCGACTCCGGCAGCGGCAGCTTTGAAGCGTGGGTCTATCCGTTGTCCGATACCGGCACGCTCTTGAATCACTCCCGACTCGACTTGAGCGGCGAGCACTACCTGCGCGTGCACCTGATCGACGGTGCCCTCGCCGTCTCATGGGTCGACGACCCCGCGCCGGTGAGCACCGACGGCTTCTTTTTGCTGAGCGGCGGTTCCGTACCGGTCGGCGAGTGGACCCACATTCGGGTCGAAGACGGCGCGGGAAGCGGCAACACGGTGGCGCTCATCAATGGGGTCGAGGTCTCCCTGTCCGGCGTGGAAAACCCTTCCGGATGGGGCGGCGGCATCGGGCATGCCTACACCTACCTGGGCGTCTTTGTGCCACTCACCGGCTCGGATGACCACTTCGAGGGCCACATGGCCGACGTCTACATCGACGGACTCCACTACGTGCACCTGCCGCTCGACGAAGGGTTCGGCGACGTGCTGCGGAACACCGAAGACCCGGAAATCACGGCGTTTGGGGTGTCGACCTCCTGGGAGGAAACCGCCTGCGCGGAACCCGACTGATGGCTCGGCGCCGTCCGCGTTGAAACTGCACCCAAAAGCCCATACGCTTTCCCCACATTGAACGGGAGCGCATGATGCGGTTTGGACTGGGTTTTGCAGCGGTTGTGGCAGTGGCGTGTTCGGAAGGCGGGGTCAAGTCCGTCAACGCCACGCCGGAGGCCTACATCACCTCGCACGCCACGGGCGACA
>JAYZVA010000017.1:0-20636 GCA_036156175.1 Myxococcota bacterium | reverse complement strand
GGTCCGAACGCGTCAATGGTCACCGAAGTCAGGTCTTCGTGTTCTGGGTCGAAGCCGTATTCGACGTCGGCGATCATCACATGTCGGCCGTCTCCTCCCGGCCAGTCCTTCGCGCGGTCGAAGCCGAAGCCATCGGGCCCCGGCTGGTCGTAGAGTTGGTCGAACGAAAAGTCGGGGGTTTGCGGGGGAATGTCCGCCGGCGGCGGCACGGGTTGGGGTGCGAGGTAGGCGGTCTCCACCTCGGGGTGGCTCAACAGACGGTTTCCGAGGAGCGCGGCGTCCCGCGACGCAATGACCCGGTACAAACTGAGGTCGGCCGCGCCGGTCGGGCGGGGCGCTCCCGTTGAGCGTGCATGGCGGCTGAACAGGGGCTGAGAACCCGTCAACAGGTCGTTGATGATGGGCAGGGGCTTTGGACCCAGAATCCGCGAGTTGGTGACGGAGAGGCCCCGATTCTCGGCCAGCTTGACGATCAGACGGTGGGGATCGCGTCCGGGTCCTTCATCGATGAACTGGGGCCGCACGGGCGCACCGCGATGCGGGGCAGCCGCGGCCAATGAAGCGCCGAGCAGGGCGGCTAACACCGATGCCATCGGCCATCCTTGTACGCCGCACGCGTGGCGCCGTAGACGTCGTGCTCCGCCGGGTAACTGGGATCACCGGGCAACACGACGGTCCATTGCCGGTCGCGGATGTCGAGGCGGGGCATGATGGGGTGAATGGTGCGGTTTGCAGCCATCGCGACCACGGCACTGCCCGATTGGCATGAGGTCATCTCGGCCAGCGTGAGGTAGGTGGGCGGCGCCATGAACAGGTGTCCGGCTTCGGCCTCGTTCACCGCATCGACCGGGCGGATCCAGCGGTGTTCAACCGTCTCGACCTGGTCCGCCGATGCGTGCTGCGCTTCATCGCTTCGCAGAACGGCGACGAAGAATCGGGTGTCGTATCGTTTGGGCTCGTTCTCGGGGGTGACCCACCAACTCCAGAAGGTCAGCCGTTCGAGGTCCGCGACCAGCTCCGGTGCGTCCTCCAGGGTGGCCTGACGGTCATTGAGCGCCCGGCGAAAGGCGTCGGTTGCGGTGCCGGTGCCCATCCACACACCGGCCTCCTCGAAGGTCTCTCGAATTGCGGCCACCGCGTAGGCCGCGTCCTGCACGGCGAGCCCCGATGCCTGCCCGATCGTCGCGGCGCTGCGGTCGCCGGGGTCGACGCGCCCGCCGGGAAACACCCAGGCGTTCGGGAAAAAACCGGATCGGCCCGATCGTTTCAGCATCAACACCTCGGGGCCGTTCTCCGCGTCGCGCAGAACGATGACTGTGGATGCGGGCCGTGCCTCGGCGATCATGGGACCTCCTCGGTCAGTGTAGCGTCACCGCCGACGGAAGACGACCAGGTCGTGGGTGTCGTTGACCGGCCACCGTCCGCGCTCCGCAAAAGATTCGCGCTGCGATGCAACGACTCGGGGAGCCGGGGGCATGCTGTCGGGGTCCATGTGGTCGGACACCATCGCTGCGCGAATCTCCCCGACGGTTGGCCACTCAGCGCCGGCGGGCGCAACCCACAACAGGGCGTCCATCTCGTGGAACATCTCGAAGGTTCCATGCGGATCCATCACCACCCCGCGCGCGGGCGTCTCGGGCCACGCTTCCCGCACGCCGAGCAACAGAAACCCTTCGTACAGGCGGAAATCGTCGCTGAATACCGACACGTGCTCGGGGGCGCTGCCGTCTGGCTTGCCCAAGGCCACCATCGCCGGCTCGAGGTCGACCTCAAGGGGAATCGGTGGGCGCGCCAGCGTGTGACGGGGGCTCACCCACGATTCATTCATCCAAGGACCCCCCGGCAGCACGCCAACGCCGACCGCCAGGTACCCCCAAATGCCGCCCGCGATTCCCAGCCATGCGAGCCGCCCTCGCGCTGCGCCCATCGCCGCGAGGGGCGCGAGGATGGGCAGCGTGTAGAACACCTGATTCTTGCTCACCACCGTAAAGAAAGCGACGCCACCCACGACGGCGGCCAGCAGAATGCCGCGCGTGCGGGACAGGGTGCCCACCAGCCCAAGCATCAAGACCGCTCCCAGAATGGGGCCGGCTTGCGAGTCCAGAAGGGCCAACGGGTAGTACACCCAGTCGAGGGCGGAAGCGACCTCCGTCAGGGTGCCCGTGCTGTCGATCTCACCGGTGCCCGCTTGGCTGAGCAATTCATCGGAATGGCGGTTGAAAAACTCGCGGTAGTACGCCCCGGTCAGCAGCAGGGTGATGGCCCCTGCCTGGGCGAGATGAATCGCGCCCCGACGGCTGATTCGCCACAACAGGGGTGCGACGGCGGGAAGCAAAAAGAACGCCACGCTCAGCCGGTCCATCATCAACCCGATTCCCAGTGCAAACCCGTACAGCCACACCGAACGTTGCCGCTCGAGTCCTTGACTGTGAACGAGCGCAGCCAGGCCGGCCGCCGTCCAAGCGATGGCGGCCAAATTGGGTTCGAATCGGACGAGGGTGCCAAAAACACCCGGGCAGAGCAGAACCAAGACCGGCGCCAATCGTCCGCCGACGGCCCGGCCGAGGTGATTGACCGCAACCAACAGCACCGCCAAGTGGATCAAGTTGCCCAGCACGAAGGCGAGTCGGCCCGGACCGAGGACGCTCACAAAGGGCCACGGTGCGGCGTACAAGCCCCAGGGCCAGTAGCCCGTGTACATGTACCAACGCAGGTGCCACACGTCGCGGTCCACGAGCGCGCCCCAGAGGTCCATGGCGTTGCCCAGCAACAGGTACTCGTTTTGGTACCCGTCCGGCAGCGGATTTGCCTGCATCCACCACACCATGTGGATGGCTGCAAGAAGCCAGAGGATGAGCAAGGATTGCCACTTCACCATCGAAGGGTACACGGTTTGCGGCCCACGTGGATGTTTTCGGGCTACACTGAGTGTACGGAGAGAATATGCCAGCCACCGATGGTGTGAAGGTCGCGCTCGTGTACCCCCCCTATGGGCCGGTGCGAAACGAGCCTGGAATCAAGACAGTCAAAGAAAACTACGGCATCTTTCCGTCGCTTTCGTTGCTCTACGTCGCGGGAATTCTGGAGAAGGCCGGCTGCGAAGTTCTCTTCATCGATGCCCATGCCGAGGAGCTGAGCCTCGAAGAAACCGTGGCGCGTTTGAACCGCTTTGGACCCGATTACATCGGCTACACGATCACCACCTACCTGTTCTTCCAGACCATGGACTGGATCAAGGCGATCAAAGAGGCGGTGCCCGTGCCCACGATCGTCGGCGGCGTGCACTTGTCGATCTATCCCCGAGAGACGTTGGGGTACGACGCCATCGATTACGCCGTCACCGGAGAGGCGGAACGCGCGCTTCCCGAGTTGATGACGGCGTTGACCAAGCGAGACGACCTCTCGACCGTTCGCGGGATTGCCTATCGTAAGCCGGATGGCGAGATCATCGTGACGCCGAAAGCGCCCGACTGCGACGTGGACGAAGCCCCGTTTCCCGCCCGTCAGTTGGTCGACAACAGCCTGTATTATTCGTTCATCTCGAAGTACAAGAACTTCAGCTGCTTCATCACCAGCCGCGGGTGCCCGTACAAATGCATCTTCTGCGAGCAGGGATCCAAGCCGTTTCGGGCGCGGTCGCCCAACAACGTCGTGGATGAGTTGGAGATTTGCAACAAAGAGTTCGGCATTCGCGAGTTTGACTTCTTCGACTCCAGCTTCACCATTCGAAAAGACCGCGTCATCGCCATCTGCGACGAAATCAAGCGGCGGAAACTGGACATCGTGTGGGCCGCGCGGACCCGCGTGGACTGCATCACCGATGACGTGCTGAAGTCGATGCGCAGTGCCGGATGCTCGCGCATTTACTACGGCATCGAGAGCGGCAACCGCGAAATCTTGGCAACGCTCAAGAAGAGCACGAGCCTGGAGTTGTATCGCGACGTCATCGCGCGGACGCGGGCAAACGGCATTCACACCTTTGGGTACTTCATGGTGGGCAACCCGTACGAAACCGAAGCCACGATTCGGCAGACCATCCGGCTCGCGCTCAGCCTGGACCTGGACTACGCCCAGTTCTCCAAGGTCACGCCGATGCCGGCCACCGAGATGTACACGCTGTTGCTCAAAGAAACCGGGCGCGACTACTGGCGAGAGCACATCGTGGCCGGGGTGGATGACGACATTCCACGGCCCCTCTGCGACATGACCGACGAGGAAATTCAGCGCTGGACCCGGCTGGCCTATCTCCGGTTCTACTACCGCCCCACCTACATGGCGCGGGCGGCGTCGCGTCTGAAGTCCTTCGATGAGTTGAAGCGCAGCGCAGAGACTGCGATTCAGATGATCACGCAGGCTCCGGCGCCAGACGATCCGGGCATGGAAGTGCTGGCCTAACCGCGCAGGTTTGCGCTGATGCCGTAGCCTTGCTGCACCCCGAACACGGTGACCCTGCGGCTGTAGCCAACGGTGAGCGACATGTCGTCGATGCCGATGGCGCCCCCCACAAAGGTGGAGAACTCGTGGCCAAAACCGAACTCATCGGTCTCGGACCAGTCCACGACCCGGTCGTCGTTGTTCACCCAGGTCGGCTGCAGACCGGCATAGACGCTGAGCCCCTTGATGCCCGTTGAGGCGATCACGGGGATCCCGGCACCGATGGTTGGGTCCATGGTGACGTCGCCCCACTCGTAGCGGTCCCACGAGAGGTCGAGGCCGCTCTCGAGCGCCACGTTCTTCCAGGCCGGCCCCATGAACGAACCGAGCTTGACTCCCATGCCCGTGGTGCCGGCGGACATGATGTATTCAACGGTGCCCCGCGTTCGTCCACGGAGGCGAGGAAAGGGCGTGTTGACTTCCCAGTACCGGACGCCGCCTTCTCCCCCCACACCCAGGGCGGTTCGCGTCTCGCCATCCGACGTGGTGAACGAACTCCCCGCCAGCATGGGACGGGCGTAGAACCGTTGCCTCCAGCCTTCTTTGGCCTGCTTGCCGCGGGGCCCGCGTCGCTTTCCGCGGGGCTTTGCGGCCGCGGGAGTGGGGGCCATTTCGCCGGTCATGGTGGAACCGGTCGCGTCCTGAGCGAAGGCGAAACCGGTGAGCAGGATGGGTAAAAGCATGGAGACCTCGACGTGGGGAGCCTACCACCTGACGCGGCGGGTCCGCGACCATTCAAGACACTTTTGCCCGATCGTCCAAGAACCGTTCCAGGCTCTCGTTAATTTTCTCGAGGTTGGGCGTGATCAACTTGACGATGAATGCTTCGATTTTTGGCGCGATCCGACCGGCCATGATGCGGGGCACGCCCGGAATGTTTCGCACGTTGATTTCGAGTTCACCGGTCAACACCACCCGCGTGCGGTCGGGACCGTCGGCAAAAAACGCGTTCCGCCCCGAGCACGCCACTTGGTCGGGAAACGCCGGGATGTGCAAGGTCCAGTCCACGTGTTGAGCGTCATTGTTCCATTGGGCAAAGTCGTCCCAGCGAAGCATCTCGGGCTTGACGATCCCGGTTGCGATCTTGGGAATGTCGCGGTCGGCGACCCAGATGTTGTGAATCTTTGGACCCTGCGGCAGCTCCTCGCGCGCGTGCACGATGATTTCTTTGATGTCGGTCGTGTAGGGAGCCACCCGACTCAGTTCGTCTCGGTAGCTGGCGTATACGCGCTCGATGGGGTGATGGATGAGACTCTCGGATTGGATCTTCATGGTCGACCTCGCGGCGTCCCGCGTATCATTGAATGCGTGATGACTGCCACCCAACTCGACGAACGACACGTTGCTGCCGTGCGAGACCTCCTCCTCGCGGACCCCGTGGTCAATGTGTTCGCGCTTGGCATCCTCGAACAGTGGGGCGTGGCGGCCGTGCGGGGGGGGCGCTGGCTCGGCGCGATCCGGCCCGATGGCCGTCTTCAGGCGGTTGGCTACGCCGGACCACCCGACTCGAACGGGCGTGCTTCGATCGCCGTCGCGGCCGGTGATGCGGCGGCTTGCGAGGCGATCGGCTGCGGCATGGCCCGGCAGGGTGGCGCGGCGTGGGTGATCGCCGAGCGGCCCCTTGCGGAGGCCCTCTGGCGCGGGCTGGGCAGTCCCGTGCGTCGGGTTGATTCCGACCAGATCCTGATGCAGGCCCAGCGGGTGATCGGTGGACCCAAGCTGCCCATTCGCCCCGCGACGGAGGCGGACTTGGCGTGGGTGCTCACGGCGGCGAACGCCATGCTGTTCGAAGACCTCGGGATTCGCGAGCCGCACGTGCTCTCGCCCACAGCGGCCATTGAGGGCGAGCACATTGGGGTGTCCGACGGTCAGTCGGTCTACCGCGTCAAGCTCGCCACGCGCTGCAGCGTTGGTGCGCAGATTGGCGGCATTTGGGTTCCGCCCGAGATGCGTCGACAGGGCATCGGTGAGGCGGCAACGCGCTCGCTGGTGGCCCGCTTGTTGGGGGAGCACCCGCGGGTCACCCTGCACGTGCGACGCGACAATCCCACGGCAATTGAATGCTACCGGCGGGTGGGTTTTGTGCCAGAACGGGCCTTTAAGGTCTTGGTGCGATAGGGCCGCCGCATGGGACGACGGCACGCAGGACCGCCCGTTGCCTCGTCGGTTCGCCGATCGGGCGATGAGGCCTTGAGCACGCTTCTTGCGGAGGCATTGGTCATGGATGGCGCGGTGGACCGCGCGACCCACGGCTTTCACACCTATCCGGCGCGCATGCATCCCGACGCCGCTGCCGCAATCATCGCGGCGTGTCCGGGGCATGTCCACGACCCGTTTTGCGGCGGCGGCACCGTCTTGGTCGAGGCGCTCTTGGCGGGTCGCAGTTCCACGGGCACCGATGCGAGTCCAATTGCTGTGCTGGTCTCCGGGGCGCGCACCGCAGACAAAGCCATGGCCACACCGATGCGCAGTGCGGCGCGAAAGATCACCGAGGCGGCGCGCCTGCGCGTGGATGTCGAGGTTCCCGATGTTGCCCAGCGGTGGTATCAGCCTCATGTCGCGCAAGAGTTGGGTCGAATCCGCGACGGGATCCTGGCCGCCGACCCGGCCGTTCGGCCCCTGCTGAGCGCCCTGTTGTCCAGCATCATCATCAAGACCAGTTTTCGAAAGAGCGACACCCAGAACCGTCGCGAGACCCACCACCGTGCGCCCGGCACGACGGCCATCCTGTTCCACAAGAAAGCCCGGGAGTTGGGCCGCTGGCTCGATGCGATGCCCGACGGCCCCCGACCGATTGCCCAGCTGGGCGATGCGCGCCGGGACTCCCCGCAGATGGAGTGCGGACTCGTCCTCACATCGCCGCCGTACCCGGGCGTGTACGATTACGTGCCCATGCAACAACTGCGCGCGGCATGGCTCGACCTGGATTTGGGCATGGGTGCGGGCGTTGAGGTGGGTGCGCGACGGTCGTTTCGGGCCAAGGGACGAAAAGACGCCCTTCGGCAATGGCGGCTGGATACCCAAGACTGGATCGGCCAACAGGCGCAAAGCCTGGCGCCCGATGGCCGAATGGTCATCGTGGTCGGCGATGGCCTGGTGGGGGACCGGATGGTGGACGCCCTCGGTCCCACCGTCGAGTCGATGAATCGGGCCGGTCTCACCGTCGTTGCCCGCGCTTCAGCGGACCGCCCAGACCACGCGCGGCAATCCATCCGAATCGAGCACATGGTCATGGCGGAGCGTCGGGGTTCCGGCCGGCGCTGACGGTCAATCGTCGATGGCGATTTCGGTCTCGTCCCGCAGGACGTGCACATCGGCGGATTGCCCAATGGCCTCCGCCGCCTCGGACCACAGCTGCACTCGGGTCGCGACCGGTGCCTCCCGCTTGGCGTCCAGCAGCTGGGTGAACTGCGCGATTTCTCCCGAGCTCCGGGCCGCGATCATGGCCGCGTGCGTTCGGGCCTGCTCGAGCATCTCGTTGGCCTCCCCACGGACTTCTGGCAGCCGCTTTGATCGGTAGGCTTCGGCCGACAACGCCAACGTCTCTCGATCGCCTCGGGCACTCGAGACGTCGTTGAACGCGTCCACAACGGGCGGCGGTGGCACCAACTCCCTCACCTCCACTGCGTCGATGGCAATGCCCGTTTGGTACCGGTCCAACATCGCTTGCGAGGCGGTCTCTGCGTCGGCTTGAAGCTGGGTTCGACCCGTGGTCAGCAGCGCATCAACCCCAACGGTGGCGATGATGTCGCTGGTGGTGCTCAACACGACCGAAAGCAGCGTTTGTTCGGCATCCGCGAGCCCCACTTGGTAGGCGATGGGGTCGTCGATTCGATACTGAATCGCCAAATCGATGTCCACGAGGTTCGTGTCGCCGGTCAACATTCGGACCGGACCGGACTCCGAGCGGCGAACCTCGCTCACATCCACGATGACGTGGCGCTCAATGGGCCAAGGGGCCCGAAACCCAAGGCCCGGATCGAGGGTGCGATCGATGGCTCCGAAGCGATAGACGACCGCCACGTCCCCCGAGTCGACAAACACGGCGCTGGTCACGGTGGCCAGCGCCAAGGCGCCCGCCGCTGCCCAAGTCCTGGCGCTCATTCAACCCCCGTCGTCAGGGCCTCAAACAGGGGACCTTCCGAGTCGACGACCAACACAGAACCAGGCTCCAGCAGCGTTTTTGCGGTTTGGAGCTTGCGCATGAAGACGTAAAAATCCGGGTCGGCGGCATAGGCGTTTGCGTAGATGCGCGCGGCGGTGCCGTCGGCGCGGGCCCGAATTCCCATGGCTTCCTTGTCGGCGTTGGCGAGAATTTCGGCGGCTTTGCGATCGGCCTCGGCGCGAATGGATTGGGCGCGCTCTTCGCCTTCGGACCGGTAGGCCTTGGCGATGCGGCTCCGTTCGGCCCGCATGCGTTCGTAGATGGATTGCTCGTTTTGAAGCGGCAGCCCGATGTGCCGGAGCTGGACGTCCACCACATCAATGCCCAGTCGGGTCTTCCCGATGTCGGACAATCCCGGGAGGAGATCGGGCGGGAGCATGGGCTCCTTCGTGCCGGTATCCGCCATCAGATCGCCGAACTCCCGTCCGCCCAGGGCGGCGGCCAGACGACTCACGACGAGGTCACTGAGCTGGGTCTCGGCCGTCTCGGGCGTGCCGACCGCCTCGAGGAAGCGCTCGGGGTCGCTGACTTTCCACAACACGAAGGTCTCGACGACCAGGTTTTTCTTGTCGCGCGTCAGCACCTCGGTGGGTTCCACGGTCAGCAACTGGGTTCGGCTGTCGAAGCGGATGACCTTGTGCAGGGGCCACGGCGCCCGCAGTTGCAGCCCGGGTTCCACAATCGTGTGGATGGGCTTGCCGAAGAAGGTGACCACTGCCACTTCACGGGCGTTCACCGTGTACACGCAGCTGAACGCGGCCAAGATGGCGGCGATGGTCAAGAGGGAACGGGTCATGGGTTCTCCGAAAGGTTGGGGTCTCGGGGCCAATAGTCTTTGCCGTTGAGCCAGACGCGAACGTCCGCCGGTGCGGCGATCAGGCGGGTGCCATCCAGCGCAGCTTCGGTCGCCTCGGCAGCCAGACGGGCTCGAGTCGTCCGGCGATTCTTGCGCCCGTTGCGTTCGACCGAGCGAAACCAGGCGTCAAAGCCAACGGCGCGGGCGTCGATCCGCGCGGCTTCGCCCTCCGCATTCGAGATGCGCGCGAGCGCTTCACCCCGGGTGCGCGGGATCAAGTCGGCCTCGTACGCTTCGGCGGAGTTGATGCGCTCCAGGCGGTCTTCATCGGCCGTGATGACGTCCAAGAACGCCGCGACGACGGGCGGTGGCACCGCCACGTCGATGAGGTTCACACCGGACATCGCGATGCCGAGGCCTGCGTCGTCCGCAGAGGCTTGGAGTCGCGCCGTCACCTTGGCTTCGACGGCCGCCCGCCCCGTGGTCAAGAGCGCATCTTGCGACTCTCCCCGAACCACGTCAACCAATGCGGCTCGCGCCAGACCCACCACGGCTTGGTCGGGGTCGGACACGCCGTACGCGTAGGCGATGGGGTCGGCGATCGAGAACCGGGCGACGGACTGCAGGCTGACCAACGATTGGTCGCCGGTCATCAAGGTGTGTTCGCCGATGTTGATGTGTTGCTCAGCCCCGATGTCGACGACGGTCACGGTCTCGATCGGTGCGGGGAAGCGAACGGCGAGTCCTGCGCCCCCGGTCTGACCGATCGGCGCACCGAATCGCTCGATGATGCCCACGTGCCCGGTCGGCACCGTGTGGAGGCAACCAAGGGCCCACACAAGGCCAACAGCCACCGCCGGTCGACGGCCCGCCATCCATGCTTCGGGACGGCGCTCGACGGCCGCCACGCCCGGGCGAGCGGTGAGCGAACGTTCGGCCAAGGCCGAGAGCAGCACGCCGATTCCGTGGGCGCCGACGGCCAGGTTTGCGGCTTCGAGCGTCGCGGAGGCCAGGCCGTGTTCGATCTGTGCGAGGAACATGGAGGTGCCGAGGAGCCCCAAGGCCACGGCGATCAACGGCATGCGGTCGCGGTCGGATTCCGGCTCCAATTCGCTCAAGCGACGGTCCGCCACCAGCACGACGATGCACAGCACGGAACCGGGGATCGACGCCACCGTGGAGAGCGAGCCGGCCCACTGGTACACCGTCCAGGTCAACGCCAAACCGAGGGCGGCGCCGACCCATCGAAGGGTGGAGCGAAACCGACCCTCCAGCAAGGCAACGGTCACGACCGGTCCGTGGCGGGCGAGCATGCCCAGCCCAATCAATGCGGCGATTGGAGCCACCGCGCCGGCCCCCGACACGGTTGCGACGGCGCCGGCGTTCAGCATCACCAGACCCAGCAGGGCCCGATACATTCGCGGCCGCAGCACGGATTGCGGGAGCAACGGGTGCTCGGGCATGGGCTCGTCTCCATCGACCTCGCCGCGTTGCGTGATGGCGTACAGGACCCCCAAGCCGGCCAGCGAGGCGCCGACCCATCCGATCGGTGCCAGGTGCTCGCCGTAGACTGCGATGCCGATGAGCGTCGTGAACAGGACCTCCGACAACGACAAGACCGCGGCGGTTCCGGCGGCGACGTGCCTCATCCCCAGGTTGAGCAGGTAGAACGGAATGTTGGTGCTGACGATGGCCAGTCCCACAATCCATAGGAACGATGTGGCGGACACCGCGAACCCGTTTCCGGCGATCGCGATTGCGGTGAGCGCCACGGCCGCGACGGTCCAAGCCACAAACAGCGTGCCCAAAATTGGCGTGTCGTGGGTGCGCGTCATCCGGGTGAGCACGAGCACGGCGGCGTAGCCAATGGCGGAGACAAAGGCGAGGAAGTCGCCGAGCAGGAATCGGCTGGATGCAAAGTGAGACACCTGGAACAGCGAGACGCCCGAGAGCAGCGCGACGCCGAACAGGGCAATGACGGCGCCGGTCACCGCGGCGCTTCCCGCGCGCTCTTGGAACAGCCACCACGCGAGGGGGAACACGAACACCGGTGCGAGGTTGTGCAAGAAGATGGTGTTGGCCGCAGTCGTGAGCGCGTAGGCACCCACGAATGTGGACGACGCAACGGCCAGTGCGATTCCGAGCCAGGTGCCGAGCTTCAAGGTGGTGGGATCGGGGCGGAGCGCTCCCACACCGCCTTCCCGCACCACCGCCGATGCGGCGAACACAAGCGCCACCACGATCGCCCGCCATGCCGCCACGCCCAGGATGTTCGCATCCGCAGCACGGGTGAACACCACCATGAGCGAAAACGCGAACATGGCTCCGATTACGAGCAGAACTGGACGCAGTGCGGGCGCCTCGTCTCGGCTCATGCGATGTCCCTCCAGATGGTGGCCTGTTTGAAGGCCGCGATCAGTGTACCGCGAACCGATGCGCGCGCGCTCAAATGGACCGATGCGCGATCCGAATGCAACGGGCAACCGCGCGTTTTGTGCTGCGGGCTGCCGCGAAATCGCGCGACGGTTGACGCCGCGCAAGGGCGGGCTGAATCGCTGTGGGTCGCGCCCATGGCACGGGACCCCGCCTCACGGCTCGGGCTCGGAGGCGTTGAAGTAGCCGCTCTTTTGGAGCAAGGCCTTGAATGCGGGGTCGTGCCGAACCGCCGTGGGCACCACGTTGCCCTGCTTCGCGGCGCGGTAGCCGTCCCATCGGGCCTGAAGCCGGTTCACAACTTCGGGTTCGGAACGCGCTTGGTTTTGCGTTTGGTTCGGGTCGGTATCGGTGTTGAAGAGGCACTTGAACGGTTCGCCGGGACCGGGGGGCGGTTCGGGGCGGCCCATGGTGCACATGACCGGCTGTCGGAGCAACGTCCATGGAGGAGACACGACCGCGCCGCGCATGCGGTCGCGCGGCGTCCAGCTCACGCCTCCCTCGACCAGCGCTGTCTGGCGAATCGTTGCGTTCGGATTCGAGAACATGGGAACCATGCTGCGCCCATCGATGCCGGCGGGCGTCACGGCCCCAACCAAGTCGAGCACGGTCGGGAGGAGGTCGACGTGGCTGACCAAGGGGTCGATTGCCGATGGGTTCCCGGTCATCCCCGGGACGCGAACCACCAGCGGTACTTTCACAACGGAATCGAAGTACCCATCGCCGTGAAGAAACTCCCCGTGGTCGCCGAGGGATTCCCCGTGGTCGGCGACGACCACGATGATGGTCTTTTCCCAGCGCCCGGTCTCTTTCAAGACGTCGATCACGGCGCCGAGGTCGGCATCCATGCGGGGGACGCTCTCGGCGTAATAGCTGCGCCAGGCCCGGAGACCATCGCGGCCCGACTTCATCAGCGCGTGTTGCAGCCGGTTTGGGTCGGTGCTCACGCCAACCCCCTGAACGGACGTGCCGCCCGCCACTCCCGGTCGCTGTTCATCGCCCATGGCGCCCTCGAGGTCGTCGCCCCAGAGCAGCCGTCCAATGCCGGTCGGGTCTTCGGTGGGCGGCGCCACCACGAACGGGAAGTGAGCGGTTCGGGTGTGGAACATGGCGAAGATTCGTTGCGAGGCGGGTTGTTCTCGGATCCACTTCACCATGGGTTGGGCCGACAACGCGGAGCCGGTTGGTCCCGTGGGAAGGCGGCCATCGGGATTGTCGGATGGTGCTTCGATGATCTCCAAGTGTTGAAAGCCGCGGTCGAGTCCATATTCGGGCCGAAACCCACTGGCTGCGTTGATGGTGAAGCCGGCAGTGGCGTACCCATACAAGCCCAGTACTTCGGGCAGGGTCGGGATGTTTTCCACGAGTCCCTTGTCCCATCCGACCACACCGGTGGCGCTGCCGAATCGCCCAGTCAAGATGGCGGTCAGGCTCGCCAAGGTGAAGTTGCTGGCTGCATAGGCCGTGCCGAAGTGGTACCCGCCCTGCGCAATGGCTTCGATGTTGGGGGTCAAGTCCCGATCGGTGTACACGTCCACGTGATCCCTGCGGACCGAGCACATGGTCACCAAGACCACGTCGCAGTCCGCGCATGCTGCGGTGGCATCGCCGCTGGACGGGTTCGCGGGCGGGTCGGCGGACCAGACCCCCACGCCGCCGCGAACCACGGGCCGCGCGTCTCCCGGCGTCGGCGCGTCGGCGCTCGGGCTTGGGGGTGGCGGCGAGGCGTCCTCGCTGACGGGAGGATTGCCGGGAGGTGGTGTGGGTGAGGGCGACTCAGCGGCGGGGACCGCGGGTTCGATGGGCTGCGGGCAGCCCGACAGCGCGGAAACCAGCAATGCGATTGCCCCGCCCGCTGACGCTCGCGTTCGCACCGCCCGTGTCACGCGTTTACTGAATGTGGTAGGTGAAATGGCTCTTCCCCAGTTCGATGACATCGCCCGGCTCCAAGGTGCGGGAGTCGGTGATTTTTCGCCCATTGACCGTCACCGAGAACAAGACGCCGCCGGTTTTCTTGATGGCGTGTGCGGCTCCGGTCCATTCGATGCGAGCGGCCCCGCCAAACCCGGCGCCTTCGATGGAAACGCCGCCCTTTCCGAAGTCCACGCCTTCGGCGCCGATGGCGTGCACTGCCCCGGTGCCCTGGTTCACCACCGTCGCGCCGGTCTCGCGTTGGATTTGGCTCCGCATTGCATCGAGTTCCTCCCGACTCAGCGCGCTGGTCTGATGGGCCGATTCGCCATCGGTGTTGGACACGGCGCGCAGAAACCCCGTTCGTTCGTCCTCCAAGGAGTAGGATGGGATGGCGTCGGCGCTGTCGACGGACCGAGCGGGTTTGGTCTCGTACGTGAGCAAGAACTTGCCGATCTGCAACTCGTCGCCATCGCTCAGGAGGTGGTCTGTCACGCGTTGCCCGTTGATCTTTGTCCCGTTTTGGCTCTCGAGGTCAATGATGCGGTGCCCGTTGTCGGGTGATTCCTCGACGCGCGCATGCTGCCGGCTGACGGACACATCGGGAAGCAGCAGGTCGGTGCCGTGGCCCCGACCGATCACCACCGAGGGTTGGACCAAGCGAAATATCTGCGGCCGTCTGCCTTTTCGCTGAATCACGAGCCTGTGTGCCACGGCCTACTCCTCCCTGCAGAAGGGGTTGCGTCGGGCCGGAAACCCCGCGTGTAGTTGCCTTGGTTGGTCCGCTGTTCCGCCCACGCTTCGATGTTCTACCGTCGGCCTTTGACAGTCAAGCTGTTGGCGTCGTCGCTGCATCAGATTTTGATTTTTCGTCAGAAAATGGGCGAACGGCGCGCGACCGGATGGACCACGATAGGGGGGTCGTCACCGCGGAGGAAAACCCATGCGATTTTTGTTTGTGCTGGCGCTCGCTGCGTGCGACATGACCCCGTCCTACGTGGACACCAAGGACATCGAGCAAGCCGCGGCTCGAGGCGCGTGGTCCACGGTCTGCAAAGGCCTTGAGATGAAAGAGGACCGCATTCGTCGGTACGCCACGGAACAACTGTGGAAGACCAACGCGCCCGCAGATGAGCAGGCGTGCATCTGCGATCGCATCGCCGTGGGAGAGAACGGCTGGGATGCCGCCATCGCGGAAGGGCTTCAGACGTTGGACGATGACGCGGTGGTTGGGTGCTTTGCCCGTCTCGTGGAGCGGCCTTCCCTCGAGAAGCGAACCGAAGCGGTGGTGGCGTTGACGAAGACGACCGCGCCGATCGCGCGGACCACCTTGGCCAAAGTCGCCGCCGCGGACGGCGAGATCGCGACCCGCGTCTATGCGCTCGCGGCCATTGCGGGCAACGAAGACTTCAAGGACACCATGGTGGCGTTGTTGGACAGTCCTCAGAAAGAACTGCGTGCCGCGGCTGCGTCGGGCCTGCGAGGAATCAAGGACCGGGCGCTCACCGACCGATTGATCGCCATCGCCACCGATGACTCGGAAGGCGAGGTTCGGGCTGCGGCCCTGCTGTCGGTCAAGGCGGCGGGTTCTTCCAAGGCACAAGCCATGGTGTGTTCAGCCATGCTGGAAGACGACTCGCCCGCCGTCCGCGAAGCGGCCATTCGCAGCTTTCGCGGGACGCGCCGAGACAGCGCCGTGAAGTGTCTTCGGGCCAAGGCATTTGCGGAAGAACCCAACGCGGCGGTCCGGGATGCGTTGCTGGAAGTCTTGAAGTCGAGCCCCAATGACAACGCCGCCTTGGTCCTCTGCGATGCCATCCCCTACTGGATGCGAACCTACGTCAAAGACGACATTCCCGATAAAATTCCGGGAACGATGATTGTCAAGACGCAGAACGATCGCGACTGGGAGCGGTCCTATGAGTGCTTCCAGCGGGCCTATCGCCAGTCGGCCGGATACTCTTGCTTCGCAAAGATGCACGTCGGCCTCTGGTTCCGCGAGGTGGGCGGCAAAAACTACGTGCCCAGCTGCCCTGGGTACGAAAATTCGAACGACAAGTAGGACGACATGGCTTCATTGATAGAACTGGCGAACGACCCCACCAAACGCAGCGCCATCGTGGCCGACGCGGCCCAGCTGCTGGACGCGGAAGTGGCCGAAAAACGGGGGTTGTCTGGCAAAGCGGTCAAGCTCGCGTTCAAGGCTGTGAAGGGCGTCAGCCCGGGCATGATCCCCATGAGCATCGATGCGTTGCTCGACGATTTCTGCGTTCAAGTGCAGCCGTTTTGGGAGTCCGCACAGGAAAGCGGTCAGAGCACACGGGCGCACTTTCAAGCCAACAGCCAGGCCATCGCCTCGGCGCTGTTGTCGATCACGGATGCGCGGGCGGAACGAAGCACGCAAAGGGTGCTGAAGGGCGCCTACAGCAAGCTGAGGGGCCAGGCGGTCAAGCACATCACCGAAGCGACCCCGCGACTGGCCGACCTCGTGGAGCGCCACGGGTCCTGACGGGTCCTTGACGACGATGGCATCGATGTTTGCTATGGTTCCACCACGATGGAGGCACAGATGCGCATTTCTCACTGGATGAACCTTGTTTCGTTTTGCACGCTCACGGCCCTGACCGGCTGCGGTGACAAGGCCGATGACGACACCGCAGGGATGGCCGATGCCGATGCCGATGCGGACGCCGATGCCGATGCGGACGCCGACGCGGATGCGGATGCGGATGCCGACGACGACGACCCCAAGACGGCGGCCATTTACGGTCGCGTTGTGGATGGCGACGGCGCGGTGTTGGCGGACGCAAAGGTGCAGCTGTGCAGCAAGCTGCAGTGCAAGCCCACCGAACCGGATGCGGAAGGCAACTTCGAGTTTGTCGACATCGAAGGCGACAACTTTGCCTTGGAAGTGATTCCCGATGCCGACGGCAAAGCCACCGCGCTCGGATTCTTGACCGTCGAAATGGAAGAGATCGTGACCCTCGAAGCACCCGTGGTGGTGCCCGACTTTGCGACCTCCGAGGTGATTGACGCCATCGGAACCGTGGAACTCGACGGTGGCTTGTCAACGATGGCGGTTCCGTCCACGTATTCCCCGCCCCTCGGCACGCCGTCGGATGACGTGCTCGTCCAGAGCGTCAAGATCGACCCTGCAGCGATGGGCATGCCCTTCCAAGGGGTGGACGGAACGATTGTCGGAGCGTGGTACTTGGGGCAATGGAACAGCACCACGGACCCGCGTTGGAGCATCTCCGTCACGGGCCTTGAGGGCGTCTCCGAGGGCGACACGTTGCAGATCTGGACGGCCGACTACGTGACCGTGGAGTGGGTCGATGGCGGCACCATGACCGTCGGCGCGGACGGCACGGCCACGGCGGACGACGGTGCCGGAATGGACTACCTCACCACCTTGTTGATCGTCGCCCCCGCCGGCTAAGGCCGCGGCTGAAACACCAGCAATGGGTCCCCGCCCGTCGTTGGCCCCAGCACCGCCTCGATGCACTGCTGGTACCGCGCGCCGCCCACGTTCATGCGGGATGCGAGCACCGGGTCCAAGAAGACCTCGGTGACGCCCCACGCGGCCAGCGCGGACCACGTGTCGCTGTTCGACGCCCCGCGATGGGAGGCCGGGTTGGTCTCGCATGCAACCAATGCGGCCAGCGCGGTGGACGCAACGTTGGACGCGTATTCGGCCGGTGCGGTGCTCGAGGTGTACGGCATGGGCCCATTCACCAAGGCCCGGCCGTGATGAATCTGGTCGATCATCATGCGCGCGTCCGGCTGATCGCCGTTGGTCCCCAATGGGAGCACCAGCGTGGGGCCGTTCCCGGCCGCAAGCTGCAGCGTCTTGGGCGTCTCTGCACCCCACGTGGTTCTCAAGGGCAAGCCGGGGATGGCGAGGAAGGCCTCGGCCATGAGCAGGCCGCACAGGCCGATGGCCATCACGGTGGGACGATTGGGCCGCAATCGTTCGATCAGGGCTTGGGCCCCGCCGCCCACCATCAGCGCGACCGCTGGAACGGCCAGCACCAAGGCTCGATCTGGCCACCAGTTCCGTCGCGTCAGGTCCGTCGCGTCGAACAGCAGAAACGGGCCAGGCAGGTTCACCCCCCCCGGCAGGTTGATCGCGGGGCCCGCGGCAAATGCCATGGCCGCGGTCAGCCAGACGGTGGGGACAAGCCATCGGTGGCGCGGCGCCGAGCGAATGGCGAGGACCACCAGGCCGACCACCACCAGCTGGGCAGCCAACACCCGCTCGGTGGCGATGCTCGCACCAAGGTCGCGAAATTCAATGAGCTGTCGCAAGGTCAGGTCATGGTCGCCGTGGGTCACCGTGGCGTCCAAGGTCAGCCCCTGGCCGGGAAGCGCATCGGGGGATCCGACGACCATCAAGAGCGGGCCCGCCACGACGAGCCCGAGGCCAACCAAGGATTCGAGTCCCGCCCGCACCGCGGTGTCCAATCGGGAGCGTCCCTGGATGCCCAAGAGGATGAGCACTCCAACCCCGAAGTACGCTCCGTAGAACCAATAGGAGAGCGTGCCCAACCCCCAAACCATGCCGGCCAGAAACGCGCTGTATCGGTGATTCGGATTCTCCAGGCGACGAAGCATCAAGCCGAGCGCGAGGGGGAGGAAGATCGCACCGAACACTTGGGTCGGTCTGCCGTACACCAGCTCCCGGATCAAAAAAGGGTGGGTTTGGGCCACCACACCGGCCGCCGCAGCGGCGACCGGAGCCCCCCACCACATCCGCGCCAGCCATGCGGTCGCTGTTCCGAGTGCGGCGAAGCACAGCCACACGAACACGGTGAAGCCGGTGGGCCACCCCAAGGCGGCGGCAAAGGGCCACGAGGCCAACGCATCAAGGGGAATGCCATCCAGCACGATGCGGTTCAAGGTCGAGGGGTGCATCATCATGCTGGATTCGGTGGCGGCGCCCACGCCGTGGGTCTGGATCAGCCAATGAAAATTGACGGTTCCCGGCAAGTCGGCCAGCCCGGCTTGTCCCGGCAAGGCCACCCCCAGGTGAACCAGGGCGGGACCGAGCACGACCGCCGCCACGGCGAACTGGATGGCAAACACCCATCGGGGCGTCGCGGCGTTCGGCGGGGATTCGGCAGGGGGCATGTCCCCTTGTACACCCAAACGGTTCGAATGAAAATGCCTGCAGTTTGGGGCGATCCCGTCGCTCCCCCAAAAAAAATCAGAAGCGGCTGCGATGCAGGAGCAGTTTGTTATGCCAGAGTTCAGAGGAGGAACTTCATGAATCTCATTGCGTTTGCTTTTGTTGGACTTGTGGCGTGTGGTGGCGGCGAACCGGCGCCCGCAGAGGCGCCGCCCGCCCCAGCCCAAGAACAGGCGGCCCCGTCGGACGCGCCCGCTGCCGCTGCGGACGCCGCAGACGGGACCCCCATTCGAATCGGATGGCAGGAGACCTGGGCCACCCAAGGCCAGCTTGCGGTCATCTTGAAGCAATCCAAGATTCTGAACGAGCTGGGGTTTGCGCCCACCTTTGTTGGCTTTTCCTACGGGGCACCGCTGAACGAGGGCGCCCTCGCCGGTGAAGTGGATGTGCTGTTCACGGCCGACCAACCCGCCATTGCGCTCTGCAACCGTGACAACACGTGGGGCATGATTGGCCGCCTGATGTACAACCGGGTCGGCACCTTCGTTCCGCCCGACAGCGCCGTTCAGACCGTTGCGGACCTGAAGGGCAAGACCATCGCCATCCCGTTTGGTGCCGCGGCCCACCGCGAGACCTTGGGCGCCGTGAAGGCGGCCGGCATGGACCCGAGCACCGACATCAACGCGGTCAACATGGGCATCAAGGAAGTTGCGGTGTTGGCCAAGACCAACAAGTGGGAGACCGTTCACGCCGGCTCGGCGTGGGACCCCGTCTTCGCGCAGCTGGAGTCTTCGGGCACGGTTCGCACCGTGGCACAAGGACTGGTCACCAGCGTGGTTGTGATGGACGACGACTTCGTGAAAGCCAACCCGGGCGCCGACAAGAAGTTCATGGAAGGCATGGTCAAGGCGTACGAGCAGTACAAGGGCGACACAGCCAAGGCGAACGCGGACTTCAAGACTGCTTCGAACCTGGACTTCTCGCTTGCTGCGCTGGACCTCGCAGCGTCGGTTGAGCCCAACCTGGGTGCCGACAACGCCATCACCGTGACGTTGTCGGACGACGACAAGGCCAACATTCAGAAGGCCGCGGACTTCATGTTCGATGCCAAGATCTTGAAGGCCAAGGTCGACACCTCGACGATGATCCGAGACGCCACGCAGTAAACATGCTGCGTCGAATTGCATCGGTGACGGTGGCGCTTGTCGTTTGGCACGCCGCCGCCGTCGCGGCCGATTCGGTGATCTTTCCAAGCCCGCTCGCGTGCTTGGACGCCGCGCGCATGGCCATCGCGGACGGAACGCTTGAAAAAAACACGCTCGCCAGCCTTCGGCGGGTGGGCGTGGGCTTTTCGTTGGCCGCGCTGCTGGGGGTGGTGCTGGGTTCGCTGTCGGGAATCCTGGGCACCATGGGGCTTGGGTTTCGAGACGTGCTGGAACTGCTGCGGCCGATTCCCCCCATCGCGTGGGTGCCCATCGCAATCTTGTGGTTTGGGCTCGGCGACAAGAGCGCCTGGTTTGTGGTCTTCTTGGGCGCGTTTTTCCCCATCTTCATTCAGGTCGCCCACGCCTTCGCCAACTGCCCCGACGAGCACATCGAGGTGGCGCGGGCCTTTGAGGCGTCGGCGGTGCACACCTTTGTGTGGGTTCGCATCCCGGCGGCGGCACCGCACATTGCCCAAGGCCTCCGGGTGGGTCTTGGTTTGGCGTGGACCAGCGTCATCGCCGCAGAACTGGTGGGGGTCAAGAACGGCCTCGGCGACCGCATTC
>JAYZVA010000016.1:0-7710 GCA_036156175.1 Myxococcota bacterium | reverse complement strand
GTCGCCGAGAAAAAAAGCTGCAAAGCGGCGCGCTAACCACCAAACAAACCCAGTTGGTTTCCCTTCCCTTCGAACGGATCCGTCACCGCACCCATCGCGGTCGTGGGCGCCGATACCCGAATGGGCTTGTCGGGCCAGCCGGCAGCGCGGAGCGTGGTCGCGATGGTGTCGGCCATGAGTTGGTGACCAAGCACGCTGGGGTGCATCTCGTCCAAGAACAGGTGCGGACGGCCGTCTTGCGCAAACGCTTTGGGCAGGTCCACGAGCGGCGCATTGCACGCCTTGGCCACCGAACGCATCACGGTTCGGTACGGGACCCACGGCGGGTTCGGGTGCCCCCCGGTCAGGTCCAAACGGTTGGGCAACATCACAAACACGACCCCGCCGCCCCGGTTGGCCATGGTGGTGCAGTACTCCATCAAATTCGAAGCGTAGTCCGCGATGGGGACCCGACGATTGCCGCTCGGTGCTTGGCGCTTGAGCTCCATCCAACCCACGCGGCCCGGCTCCCTTTGGCGGATGAAGTACTCGAGGGTCCGGTAGATGGCGCTGCGTTCCAACACCGCCTCCACCGAAGCCGTTCCGGTGCGACGCCACGCGGCGTAGGTGGCGATTTGATCGGCATCCACAAACGTGTCGAAGTTGTTGTCGGACCACAGCGTCATCGCCAGCACCACATCGGGCTGCAGGGCGAGGCCCCGACCCCACAGCAGGTTCAAGGCCTGGGTCGACGAGTACCCGGGAACCCCACCGTTGATGAACTCGGCGCCGGCCTGGGCAAAGGTCGACTCCAGTCGCGCCGTGAACACCGCTTCATCCGAGACGCCAAAACCGTAGACGCTCGAGTCTCCGAGCGCCAGCATCCGCGGGCCGGACTTTGCGCCGCGGTCGCGGTCGCGAAACCCGTCGGCGTTGATCGACACCTGACCGCCCGGTCCCTGCCGGGTGCCCGGCGCCAACTCCCACAGCAGGAACGGCGAGCCGCGCATCATGATCGCTTGGGCGCCGCCCTCGGTCTGTTCGCGCTCGCCCTGGAGCAACCCGCCGCTCGGCGCAGCAAGGCGGCACCCAAGCTCCACAAGCAGGAGCACCGCGACGAGCACCGCACCCGAAAACACCGCTTTTTGCGTTGGCTTCATGCCGGTATTCTACGCCGAGCGAACGGTGAAGCGAATGCCCACCCGTTCCAGCCGCGGCGGCAGGGCCTCCCCGAGCACGCTGGCGGGCGTGAGCACCCCGTAGCGGGGTGGCAAGGCATCGGTGGCGAGCGCAAGCGCCGTCTGCGCGAGCATCCGCGACGTCGCCAGATAGCCCGGGTCCCCCTCTCCGGTGACGTCCACCGCAATGGTCCGGTCGCCCCGTGAGCCCACCACGTGCGCGGCGAAGTGGCCCGTTGTGCGCTGGTGCAGCGTGGGGCCATCGCCGGGATTGGGGAGCCACCGCCCCAGCGCCAAGGCGCGCAACAGGGGCGTGGCCAAGATCACAACCATGGCGCCCAATCCCGCGCGCATCACCTGAGCGCGCACCCATCCGCGGACCCCGCGACCGGTGCCCATGGCTTCGGTGTACGAAAAATCCTCGCCCCATGGCGCGCCCAACAAGGCATGCGAGCGGCGAACGACGCGGGTGTTGCACCCCGCCATGATGAACGGTCCCGTCCACACGCCGTGCTCCGGCCAATGCTCGACCCGCTGGTGTTCGTTCTTGTCGGGACCCGTGCCGCCGGGCACCAGCACGTAGGGGTTGGCCAGCTGCCGAAGCACCCGCCGATCCCGCCGAACCGAGTCCATGATCAGCATCATCGACGCCAGTGTTCCGCCGGACAACCCGCCCTTCATGCGCCCCGTGGCCGTTCGGACCGTGGTGGCCGGCGCCCCCCAGCGTTCCACCGCTGCCTGCTGGAGCACATAGACGCCCAAGTCGAACGGGACCGAGTCGAACCCCGCCGCGTGCACGATGCGGCACTGGCGCTGCACGGCGTCCTCGTGATGGGCGTCGATCACCGATCGCATCCAGTTCACTTCACCGGTGATGTCGCAGTAGTCGGTGCCGTTGGACACGCAGGCGTTCACGGTCGCATCGCCGTACCGGGTGTAGGGTCCCACGGTGCTGCAGACCACCCGCGTGCGGGCGGCCATCGCAGCCATGGAGTCCGCATCCGTGACATCGGCGACCACCAACGGGACGCGCTCCGCACCGGGAAAGCGCTCGGCGAGCTCGCCCCGCACCGCACGCAGCTTGGCTTCGTTGCGGCCCGCAATCGCCCAGCGAAGGTCCGGCTCGGGGAACTCCAGCAACGCTTCCGCAACGAGGCGCCCGGTGAACCCGGTGGCGCCAAACACGATGAGGTCAAATTCCCGCATGCCGTGTGGCTAACCCACCCGCCTTCTTCGGCGCCTACTCGACGAGCAATCGGCCGATGGCCTCGTGAAGAATCGTCGACGGAATTTGTTCGTACCGTTCGATGTCGTCGTCATCGAGGGAGGGACGAATCGGGGTCGGAGCGTCCACGGTGAGGGTGTACTCGCCCATCTCGACGCCGGCGCGGCAGACGTCGATCATGGAGTGAACCAAGACCTCGTAGGTTCCGGGTTCGAGTTCCACCTCGATGGCCGGGCACTCGTAGCGCTCGGGCGCAAACGTGCAGGGGGTGTTGTCGTCCGCAGTCGCCACCACGCAGCCATCGGGACCCATCACGATGATCTTCGCGTCGAATGCGGTCTCGGCCGAAGTCGTGTCGGCAGCCAGGCCAACCGTCATGGTCGCATCGACGTCAATGGTCCAGACATCGACCTGCTTTCCATCGCAACTCACCGAATCACGGGCGGTGGTGTACCCGTCCGCCAACGCGAAGTCCGCCCAGCTCGAGGTGTAGCTGGCCGCGCAATAGTCCACGAGCACGTCCTCGCCATCGGTGAACGTCTCCTCGTCGATGCCCCACTCGAACGTGTCGCCGTCTCGCACAAACGGACCCAAGCCATCGAACCCGTCTGCGGACGCCAGCACCCGGGTGTACGGCCCATAGGTCCCGGCGGATCCGTCGACGCTGTACTGCACAAACACCGCGTCGGAATAGCTGGATGCGGTGTCTCCGCTGCCCACGGTCACCCGCTCCGAGTGGCCAAAGACCACGTTGGTCAGGGTGCTCCGGGTGTTCAAGAGCAGGTAATCCGCGACGGTGCAGCCGGCGGCCGAGGTGTCTTCCAGCATCGTGCTGTCCACGTTGAACGCAAAGGTGCAGTCGTCGCAAGCACCGGTGAATGGGGTGCCCGTGATGGCCAGCTGCTTCGAGCAGAGGGGCTCGCCGTCGAGGGTGGTCTCGTAGACGAGGTCCATCTCGATGCCCACCAGCGTGCCGAGGTCTTCCACCGGCGTGTCGTCGGCGTCACCGGCGTCGGCACCGGGGCCGTTGTCACCGTCGGAGCCCTGGTCGCTGTCCCCGCTCTGGCCGTCGTCGGCGCTGGGCGCATCCGCTCCGTCATCGGCCACCGCGGGGGTGCCTTTGCCCTCGGATACGATGCCGTCAATCTCGCCTTCGCAGCCAATCATCATCAATGCAAACAGGGAAACCTTCGCGGTCATGGGGACTCCAAAATCAACGGGTGAAACCAATTCTGGAGGGCCAATAGTCAGGCGGTTCGCGATTCAACGTGACAGCAATGTGACATGTCAAGGCGATGCAAAGCCGTCCAGCGTTTTCGCAAAGCCCAGTATTTAACTACTATTTGGTAGTTTTAATGCCAGCGCCAAAGCGTCGACCGAGTGGCGCTGCGGCCGCGGTCGGCTCCGCGCGCCCTACAGCGAGCGCGGGTCGGTCAATCGACCGGTGATGGCGCTGGCGGCCGCCACTGCGGGGCTCACCAAGTAGACGGGTCCCGGCGCGCCCATCCGGCGGTCGAAGTTGCGGTTGGTCGTGCTCGCCGTGGTCTCGCCGGCCAGCGGCACACCGGGTCCATTGCCGATGCAGCTTCCGCACCCCGGTGGCGAAATCACCGCCCCCAGGGCCCGAAACACATCCAGCACGCCTTCGTCTTCGGCCTCCCGAGCGACGGCTTCACTCGATGGCGTCACCGTGACCCGGACGCCATCGTGAATGGTCTTTCCACGCAGCACATCGGCCGCCGCGCGCAGGTCCGAGATGGACCCGCCGGTGCAGCTGGCGATGACCACATTGTGAATATCGACGTCCAGCGCCTCGTCGAGGCTGAGGCGATTTCGCGAGTCGCCGGGCGTGGCGACGGTCAAGGGGACGTCGCTCAAGTCGACGTCGATGACCCGTTCGTAGTGCGCACCCTCATCCGGCGCGACCATCCACTCCGCGTAGTCCGTGCCCCGTCGTTCCTTCAAGAACCGCCGGAGCGGCTCGCACGGCTCCACCACGCCCGTCATCAATCCGCCCTCGACGGTCATGTTGGTGATGACGCTCAGCTCGTCCACGTTCCACTGGTCGAGCCCCGGCCCCCCAAGCTGGATCACGCAGGTGTCCGTGGGGCCCGTGCGCCAGTGTTCTTCGCGGAAGTAGGGGTCGCCAATCAAGTGAAGGACGAGGTCCTTGGGACTCAAAATGCCCTTCGCATCGCCCGAGACCACCACGCGCACGACCTTGGGAACCGTGACGGGAATCAATCCGGTGCGCAGCGCAAACGCCATGGCCGTGGACCCCACGCCAAAGGCGAACGCGTTCAACACGCCGGCGGTGGGGCTGTGTGAGTCGGTCAGCACCACCACGTCACCGGGCCGCGCGTATTCTTCGACCACGATCCGGTGGCACACACCCGCCTGGTGCGCCCGACCCGGTCCGTGAAGCCGGATCCCGTGATGGGTGCACGCCTCCTCCATCTCGGCCGCCAGCTTCTTGGCCGGCCCCAGCCGCGCGGCCTTGACGGATTCGGGCACCGTGGGCTCGTCGATCAACACGAAGTGGTCTTCAAAGGCCGCGCATTGATCCGGGTCTTGCACCGGCACGGTTCCAAATGCGTCTTCGTACAGCGCCATGACCATGCCCGCGGTGTACTCGTGCATCCCTCGGAAACCGGCGCGGCACAGGACTTGGTCGCCGGGGGCAACGCTCGCAATCCCATACCGCGGGCCCGCGCCTTCACCGGGTCGACCCCCCGACCAGGCGCGCGCGGCACAGATCTTTTCCACCACATTGAGGGGACGCGATGCGGGTTCGGTGTCGTACCACGGGTCCACACCGCCCTCGAGCCATGCGGTGGCGTAGGGCAACAGTCCGCCGATGGTGGCGACCTGATGGAAGAACGGGGGGAGCTCGTCGTAGAACGATGCCACATCGATCTCATCGCCAGCAGCGAGCCGGTCCACCACCCCGTAGTCGGTGGTGAAGGGCATCCCGGCGTACACCATGTTCTCCTGAAAGATGCGCTGAAAGCTGCGGGCCACCACCAACTCGATGCCGGCGCCTTGGTGCGCGACCACCGCGACTTCTCGGGACGACCCGGACCCGTACGCGTCGCCGCCCACAATGACTTGAAACCCACCGGACCGCACCGCGTCCTTGGCCACGGTCTCTTTGAAGTTTTCCAAGAAATACGGGCCCAGAATTTCGGGGGTGTAGCCCAACGTGCACGCCCGACCGCTGATCATGGCGTCCGTGTTGACGCCGTAGTGCATCGCTGCGTCAACGGTGAGCTGCAAATCGGTTCCGCTCAACTGTGCGGCAAGCTGGGAGGGCTCATCCGTGAGGTAGAGAATTCGTCCGCTGAGTTTCATGGCATTGGTCTCGGGTGGGAGGGTGCTGTAGCCCGCTCGTTGCTCCCACTCAACTCAACCAATCGCCGCGATGCCCGCCATGCGGCCGGTCGTCACTGGGGAAAACACCGGGTCATGCAGCGCCAAAAACAAGACCCCCCTTCAAGTAAGAAATAGCTGTGCGATCTAAGTGTCTGTCAGGACAGCGCTTTCACCGGTTGTCCACAGGGACCGGCAAAAAAAAGGCGTTTGCGGCCGATCCTCGCACTCGCTACGGCTCCCATGCTCCCCGGAACTGTGCCCACCTGAAGCGGAAATTCCCGCCCCCGCTGATTCGACATTGACGCTGTTCCCTTTCCCTAAAACAGTACCGGCTCAGCCGGGGAGCCCTTGTGGGCCGGCGGCGCTCGCCTCGGCCTGCACGGCCGCCCGAAACGCACTCAGTGCCTGGAGGGTCGAGCGCCGCTGCATCCACACGGTGAAGGGTGCAACGGCTGCCGACAACCAATGGCCGGGGACCGACCAGCTCTCAATGGTGAAGTCGACCCGATGGGGCCCCGCTCCGGTCCGCCGCACGGCGAACCGCGCGATGCCCTGCTCGGGGTGGCCGTCCAAGGTGGCGTACTCAAACGCGTACGACGGTCCGTCGCCACCGTCGCGGTGTTCGGTGCCCAGCACCCGAACGGCCGCCTCAAAGCCCATCGGTCCGACAGCGATCCGCTGGACAATGGTCGCACCGGGCTCGATGCGCCCGGAACCCGAGCACACCGTCGCGCGCATCCGGGACGCGGGGAACACGCGGTACCGCTCCAGGAGATCCACCGCGCAGTCGTACACCGCAGCGATGCGTTCGGGGTCATCCGACTCCAAGACGGTGATGGTGTCGGCGGCGTGGCGACCGGAGCGGGCCTCGGAGTCGGACAACGAGGGCGAGAGCGACGACCACCGCGCGCAGTCCACATCTTGGGCAAACAACCACCTGCTCGGCACGAGCTTCACCGCACCACCCGCCGGGCGTTGCGACTACTGATGGGTCGTCCAGGACTCGAACGAGCCGGGGCGCGGTTTGCCGCCCCGCCCCTCGATCGAGTCGCTGATGCCGCGCATCAACCGGGTCCACCCCATGGCCTGCGGGGCCTTCCCGGTGGCCTGGATGAACCGGTTTGCCGGACGCGACGCGCCTCGGGTGTAGAACCGTATGCTGCCGTCTTTGAGCGTCTCAAACCCGAACTCCCGCGAGCCGCACTCGGGGTGCGAACCCGTGTCCCGACCCGACCCGGGGCCGTTGGTGGTGATGGTTTGGAACACAAAGAAGGACGGCGTGCGTTCCACCAACACCACCGACCCCTGGTCGACGGGAATCTCAATGTCGTAGATGCTGCCGACTTCGGGGCTCGCCGATGTGGGGCGGCGTTCAAAGAAGCTGAGCAGGTTGAACATCTCGTCGTGGACCGCCGTGTTGATGTCCGTGGCCATGTCGGTCAGGAACGCCTCGGGCGTCAAGCCGGGCGGCATCGCATCGATGATGACCGAGTACTCGTCGTAGATGAGGTCGCCGACTCCGTCGTTGATGGACTGCAGGTCCGCGTCTTCGCGCGCCAGGGCATCCTGCACCCGCTGGTCTTGACCCGCACCCTCACCGGCGAGCCGTTCGTGGGACGGCGACGCGCACCGGACGAGGCGCTCCATCTCAACCGCATCGTCGTCGGACGTGAAGCCCGCCTGCAATTCCCGCATCATGCGCATCAACAGCTCCGCGCCGCCCGGAACCGCGGCAATCGCCTTCAGCTGCTCATCGGAAGCCCCATTCGCCACGTGGTACGACACGTCGTCGCGGTTGGCACCGTCAACCGCATCGAGGGTGCGGTCGACCAAGTCAACGTGGTGCGGCAACAGCCCCAGCAAGTGGGCACCGAGCTTGTCCTCCATCAGGTTCAGCCCAGCGTAGTTCGTGAACCGTGCGATGATCTCTTCGGGGGTCTCGGTGGGGGCCGGGCC
>JAYZVA010000015.1:0-11029 GCA_036156175.1 Myxococcota bacterium | reverse complement strand
AGGCTCACATCATGGAGAACGTTCGTACCACGCGGACTCACCTACGAAAGCTGGACAAGCTGACAAACAAGTGCCTCCGGTTGGTGAACCGGGCCATCAAGCATCCCACCGAAGAAAACCTGCGGAAACTGGGGCCGGTCGAAGCCGACCTGAAGGCGTGCTCAAAGCATGTGCCGCTGCTCAATTTGGCCACCCAGTACCAAATTCAAATGACGGTCAATCAGACGCCGCAGACCAAAGACGTTCGCGACGCCCTGCGCCTCTCGCGGGAACTGTACGTTCAGCTCCGGAAGGAGTCGCTTCGGTTGCTGACGGCCTGCACATCCGCCCTCGAGGATTACTCGCCGCAGGGGTGATCTTCCGCGAGGATCTGGTTCACAACCGACGTCGCACCGCTGACGCCACCCAGGTCGAAGGACCGGATGGTCATGGTGTCCAACTCGACCACGATGGTGCTCGGGTACTGCCCGCCGACGTTCGATGTGAATGTCCAGTACATGTGGTTGGTGGTGTCGCCCCACACCTGCACATTCGTCAACCCAAAGTAAGACGCCCAGCTCGCGGCCAGGCTGGCCGAGCCCGGTCCACTCTGCGCAGACAGGGCCGTGATGACCGCCACTTCATCGTATCCCGACAACCAACTCTCCAGAGAACCCGCCTCTGCTTGACACGCGCCTCAGGTGTCGAAGGCGTTGGCGATCACCAGCACTTGCTTGGTGCGATCCTGGAAGACATCGATGAGCGACATGGCCGCGCCCGTGGGTGACACCATCCCGGGGAGGTCAGCAATGACCGCTCCCGGCGTGTTTCCGTACGGACCCGGTGGGTATTCGGTCCGGTAGTCATCGCAATCGCTGGCGCTGCCGTCGGAGCCATCGCCGGCGTCGGAATCCGCGTCCGCGTCGGAATCGGCGTCCGCGTCGGAATCGGCGTCCGCGTCGGAATCGGCGTCACCCGTGCCGGCCGGCGAGGTGAACGGGTCAAACCCTTCTTCGTCCGTCTCCACGGCCGCAGGGGTTCCGCACCCGAGCAACACCGCCAACCAAGTTGCTTGCACACGCATCAGGGGTCCTCCGGTTGCGAACTTACTCTTCCGCACAAGGATTGGGGTCGCTCAAGATTCCGTCTACTACGGAATCCACATCATCCACTCGACCCAACTGAAAATATTCGATCACCATGGTGTCCAAGTCGATCACCATGGTGCTGGGGTAGCTTCCCCCCACCTGCGAGCCAAAGTTGTTGTACATGTAGTCGGTGGTGTCGCCCCACACCCGCACGTTGGTCAACCCAAAGGCGTCCGCCCACTGCCCCGCCAACTGAGCCGACCCCGGTCCACTCGCAGTGCACATGATCTGCACCAGCTCAACGCCCTCAAATCCCGCCAACCACGCTTCCAGAGTACCCGCCTCTGCTTGACATGAACCTCAGGTGTCGAACGCGTTGGCAATCACCAAGACCCGCTTGGTCCGGTCGGAATAAATGTCTCCCAACGACATGGCGGTTCCCGCTGCGTCAACCATTCCGGGGGGGTCCGCCATGATGCTGCCCTCGGTGAACCCGTACGGCCCACTCGGGTACTCGGTGCGGTAGTCGTCGCATGCGCTTGACGTCCCGTTGCCATCCGACGCACCGCCGTCGGCAGCGGTTCCAAAGAAGTCGTCATCGCCGCCCCCGCCATCGGTCCCTGCGCAACCCGCGAGGAGCACCAGACTCAAGCCCATTGTCGTCAACTTCATCCTTCACACTCCGGTCTGTCCGTTACCCCTTGATGATACCCAATAAATTCTCAGCGGGTCGCCCAACAACCGCCCGATCGCCAACAATTCCGATCGGGCGCTGCAACAATCGCGGATTCTCTGCCATCAAGGCGACCAGATCGTCTTCCGACTCGGCACCGGTCAGTCCGGCTTTTTTTGCATCGCGCCCCCGAAGCACGGCGCTGGCCGAGCAGCCGAGTTTCATCAAGAGGGCACGAATCTCGGCCTCCGACAGCGGGTCTCTTGTGTACTCGCGGTACGTGAACTCGACGCCGTGGTCATTCAGCAAAGCGACCGCTTTGCGACACGCGCTTCAGGTTTTTGTGCAAATCAACTGCATGTTCACGCTCCTCGATTCCCGTTCATTTCATCGGACTCGGTCTAAAAGAAACAGGTTCCGTTGCCCTTGAGTTGGACCGTGAAGTCCGGATTCGACGGGTCGTTGCTGATGACGTGCAAGTTGTTCCAGTCGTCGCCAACGCCAAACTCATCGATGCACACGTCGGTGCCCGATGCAATCGTGTACGTGACGTTGATCGGGATGGACTCGCCGGGCCCCAACGTCCTCGGACCGCCCCAGCTTCGAGAGAATGTGCCGCACGTGGCCAAGGGGTCGTTGGTCACGGTGACTGCGCTCACGTTCAGTGGGCGGTCTCCGTTGTTGGATACCGTCACCGATTCCGAGGCTTCGCACAAGGCCACCAGATTCAAGCTGGTCGGGGAAACGTCAATGATGGGGGCGCAAATCTCGCAAGGTGCGGCGTCACCGTCGCCCTCTACCGTGATGTCGACGTCGTACTCCAAGTTCTCTTCGGTGATGAACGTGACCTCACCGACAAAGGACTCGTCGGAGACCGGCGTGAAGTCCACCGTCATGCTTCGCTCCATCCCAGGGCTCAGCGTGATCGGCACCGCAAAATCCGGATCAATCGCAAACACGACCGAGTTTGAAACCCCAATCCCATTGAGGTGCACGGCCTCCAGACCCACGTTTTCGATGCGAACGAGTTGCGTGGACGTGCTGTCGACACTGACCGTACCAAAGTCGATGTCGCTGGGCGTGACCAATAGCTCGTAGTTGGCCGGCGGAGCGGGTTCATCCGCATCCGAATCGGCATCCGAATCGGCATCCGAATCGGCGTCCGAATCGGCATCGGCATCGGAATCCGCATCCGAATCCGCATCGGCGTCCGAATCCCAAGAGGAATATTCCCCACCCGAACCGTCCTCGGCCGGGTATTCGAACCCCCGGTTGCAGCCGGCGGAGATCAAAACAATCGGCAAGAGTGTTGTGGTCATGGTGTCCCTGAGTGTTGCCAAAATCCTAAGCGCGATGCCGGCGGAGTCCACCGTAGCTTAGCGAGTCACCGACCCACTTGGCCAGCGCTAAAGCATTTCTTCGCACCGGAGTTGGGCTCCGCACCAATCGAATCGGTGAATCCGGGACGGAGAGGCGGTACAGTGGGGTCATCATGATTGCATCGACCCAGAGCGTGTACACTCCACCATCGACTCCCAGTTCGCCCATTCCCGCGCGAACCGAGGTGGTGGTCTTGGGCGCGGGATTGACCGGACTGTCGATTGCGCAGCGTTTGAGGGCCATCGGGGTCGACACGGTGGTGGTGGATGCTCGACCAAAAGTCGGAGCGGGGATGGCCACTCGGGGAACCGGGGTGGCCTCGATCCAACTCCTCGATCCGCCGTTTCGCTTGATCGAAGCCGTCGGGCTGGACCGCGCCACCGAGATTGTGCGCTTCTCCGCAGAAGGGGTGGCCGAGTGGGGATGCAACCTCCGGCAGACGGGCGTTGCATACGCCACCAAAGGCTCGCAAGAGTCGGGCGAGGTCGCACGAAACTTGGCCGCCATGGAGCAGCTTGGGGTGGCTGCTCGCCCATGGTCCTCGGAGACCGCAACGGGATTGTCCGCTGGATGGATCCAACCCGACGGCGGAACCATTGACCTGCAGACCGAGGTCGCCCGGCTTGCCAGAGGCTTGACGATTTGCACCGAGTGCCGCGTCGTTGACGTCGGCGAAGAGGGATTTGATGCATCGGTACGCCTGCTGAACGGTTCCCGGATTCGATGCGACTTGGTGGTGATGACCGGCGGCGCTCACGTCACGCCCTGGGCTGCGGACAAGTTCTACACCGTGCGCCATCAAGCCCTCGCCACCGAACCGGTGAGCCGCATCGCTGATGCCCCCATCTACATTCAATATGGCTACACCGGCGTGCGCCAGTTGCCGGATGGAGCCGTCATGATCAGCGGTTGTCGCTGGGCCACCCCACACTTGGAGGTGGGCGAAACCGATGACACGGTCGTCAACCAAAAGGTCCACCACAGCCTCAAGGGCTTCCTGCACAGACACTGGCCCGAGTTGACCGACGCGGCCATCTCCCATCAATGGAGTGGCATCATGACGTTTTCATGCGATGGGCTCCCCATCATCGGCCCGCTCCCGGGCCGACCGCGCGTCATTGCATGCGGTGGTTTCGGCGCCCACTCCGTGAGCCTCTCCCTGCGGGCCGCGCGGGCAGTCGTCGAAGGGATTGAGACCGGTCGGCCAGCGAGCATGCCCGACTGCTTTTCTCCGCAGCGTTTCGGATGACCGCGCTTAGGTGGTGATGACGCGATCGAAGCTGAGCCAACGCCGCATCAGCGTCGGAGTCATCTCTCCAGCAGCGACCATCTTCACGCAGGTTGTGCCCATCTTCACGTAGTTGGACGCGTGCGCCATTTGTATCAACGGCCAAGGATGCTTCTTCAACGTCTCCGACTTCGACAGCGTCTTCAGGAGCGACTTCGGGACGAAGGGCTTTGAGAGCATCTGTGTCAACGCAATCCAGAAGGTGTCTTCCACTGGGCGCGGGTACTGAAGGTTCACTCGGTGCTGGTAAAACACCCGGGTGTTGAGACCCTCGATGTCGTACTTCGAGATCAAGCCGTTCGAGAGCAGCTTCTTGTTGAGCTCGGACCCTGGAAAGACCGTCATCGAGAACAGGTACAGGTCGTAGGGGTGCGGGAAACTGGAAATCATCTCAAAGAGTGCTTTCTTGTCCGCGTCGGTGGAGACCGGGTCGTCGTAGATCAACTGGAAGTGCGGCTTGATGCCCAGCCGGTGGTACATCGCGGCGATGTCTTCGATCGACTGATTCTTCACCCGGCGGTCGTACAAGTGGCCGGTGACCCGCTCCGACGACTGAATGCCCATGTAGACGCTGACCAACCCGGCGTCACGCAGCATGGTCATGCGTTCCTCGTTGACCAGCTTCGGTTCGATGAAAATCTCGAACGGAAGACCGATCTCGCGGGGGTAAATCTCGCAGAAATCGACCAACCACTTTTTCTGGAAGTTGAAGACTTCATCGTCAAAGCGAATGCGCTTCATGGGCCAATGCTTCTGCGCCTGCTTGATCTCGTCCACCATCGACGCCGGCGACCGCACCCGAAACCACTTCTGCCCAGGGTATACGTCTTTCTTGTAGGTGGAATTGTAGCAGTAGCTGCACTTGTAGATGCACCCGCGGCTGCCCATCATTTGGAAGACGGGGTCGCCCTTCATCGGGTCTCCAATCGAATACGACGAGCCGTTGATGAAGTACTTGTGTTCGTGCGTTGTGAAGTCGCGATAGGCGAGATCGTCGAGGTTCTGGACCAGGGGCCGGAGTCCGTTCTTGATGACCGAATCCGCCGAGTGCCGCACCCAAAGATTGGGGGTGTCGTCAATGGACACCCCGTCGCGGAGTCGGTCGGCCAAGTCCACGAGCGCCAACTCCCCTTCCCCTTGCAACACCAAGTCCGCGTGCTCGACGCACTCGTCGCCCACCAGCGTGGGGTGCATGCCGCCCCACAACACCGGGATGTCGAGCCGCTCTTGCATGTACTCGGTCAACACCTGCGCTTGCTGCGCGTACGCCGACGCTCGAATCGAGATGCACACCAGGTTGAGTTGCTCCCGACGGATGACTCGAACCAGGTTTTCCAGTTGTTCGTCCGTCGCCGGGTCGAGGTGGTTCGACAGCCAATCCTTGAAGTAGATTTCGGCGCAGTGGTGGTCGGCCTCGCGGAGACTTGCCGCCAGGATGCGCACCGCGTTGTTCTCGACGTCCCACGTCGACACGATCCCGATTCGTGCGCCATCTCGCTTCGCGACCCGCGCGAGGTTGTCCAAACGATGCTTCACAATACCGCCCCTGCATTCATTCTATCACTACCGCAGACGACTGTCTGAAGCGCGCGCCGCCATTGTGGAAGTTTTATCCCCCACGCCGCCGCGACTTTGGAGGAGTCGAGCACCGAACGCGCGGGCCGGTGTGCCCCTTCAAAGTCCGAACGCCGGGCGGGAATCGCGCGAAATTCAACGCCCATCGCTTCGGCCCCCGCTTGAATCCATTCAAACGCCGTCGCTTCACCGGCCGTCGCCAAATGGAACAATCCAACGGGCCCCGCCCCGGCGATGGCGATCAACGCTGGGGCGAGAAGCTGAGCAGGGGTTGGGCATCCGACTTGGTCCGTCACCAGCCTCACGGGTTCGCCGCGACGCATCGCGGCCAGTGCCCGGTTGAAGAACCCGCGATCGCCGGGTTGATAGACCCACTGCAAGCGAACCACCGTTCCCCCCGCGGTCAGAACGCCGGCCTCCCCATCGAGTTTGGTCCGTGCATAGGTCGACCGGGGGTTGGGGATCATCGACTCATCCAACCGGTCGGACTCGGGGGCATCGAGGACATAATCCGTCGACAAGTGCACAAAGCGAACCCCCTCTTCGGCGGCGATGCGGGCCATCACACCGGGCGCGACCGCATTGACTTCGGTGGTCAGTCGAACCTCCCTCTCGGCACGATCGACGCCCGCTTGTGCCGCGGCGTTGATCACGGCGGATGGCCGATGCAGGCGAAGCGCTCGGGCAAAGGCATCGGCATCGGTGACATCGAGCGCAGCACGGTTCAGGCCAGTCACCCGCTGGTCTCGGGCGAGTTCGGACCCGACCAAGCCCCCTGCACCCGTGACCAGCACGGTCACTTGAGCCACCCAAACCAGCGCGAAATCCACGACGGAGGGTCCGGTGCCGCAGTCGGTTCCGGCTCGGGCACCCGCGCGGCAGCCATGCGCTGCCGCCGCTTGATGATCTTCACGCCGTCGAGCATCGTCTCCAACTCATGCCGATACAGCTCGCCCGAAAACTTTGCTGCGGGGTTGATGTAGAGCGAACCGGCGCCCGCATCCAACAGCGTGGGCAGCAAATCAGCAAATGCCATGCGCTCCAAGCGAAGCACCACTCCCTGCGCTTCTTCGGTCTGCCACGATTCGGCCGCACTTTGGTGGGTGAAGACCGAAAACGAGGCCAATCCCCCCAAAGCCTCCCGGTCAAGGGGCTGGAGATCGGCCGGCTGCACATCGCCCACGACAGAGGTGGCCGAAACCGGCGTCCACACTTCGGCCTGGACCAGTGCGTGGTACACCTGACGGCGATCGACCGAGTCCCTGCGCTTTGCCAAGTCGCGGATCATGGCCCGGAGGTCGGCGTTGACGGGCTCGGTCATTCAGCGCTTCGCCGGTGGTCCACCCGCTGCTTCGGCGGCCACAGCCCGCATCGCTGCGGCGAACATCCCGCCTCCCTCGTGCGAATGTTTCAGCTCGCATGCCTTCGTCGCAAACGCACAGGTTGCGGGATCCTTGTCGCACGCATGCGGGTCTTCGTCGCAATCCGGCCGCACGATCGGGTTGCCATTTTCATCGCAGATGCAGTCTTCACCGCCCACACCGCCGCACGATCCGCGCAAGCGTCGACCGCCCAAGAGGACGCCAACCGCCATCATGCACATGAGGATGGCGAACGCAGCGATGGTGACCAGGACTGTCATGGCACTTCCTCCCTAACCCGCGGCCCGACGGGGCGTGCAGGATATCGCATTCGGGGCCCGATCGCCGACCGGGGTCACGGGCCGCTCAGGGCATCGAACTGGGGGGTGGACTCCGTTCGAAACGAGCCATCGGGATCGCGGATGATGAAGTACGCCGCGAGCCCCTCTTCGGTGGCGCGCGTCAGGCCTTCGCGCTCGCCCATGACGCTGAGAGCAGTCGCCCACCCGTCCGCCGTCGAGCACCGCGGCGCCACGACGGTGACGCTTGCCAGACGGTGTTCAATGGGGGCACCGGTGCGGGGGTCGATGAGGTGCGACACCCGCTTGCCATCCACTTCATAGAACTGCCGATAGTCGCCGCTTGTCGCCATGGCTTGGTTGTTGAGGGGCACCGCGTGGAACACAGTCCGGCCCACCTCGATGGGGGTCTCGATGCCCAACCGCCACGCATCCCCATTGGGGTTGACGCCGCGAGCGACGATCTCACCACCCACCTCCATCAACAGGTTTTGCACCCCGGCTTGCTCCAGCCCGTCCACCACGCGATCCACCGCGTAGCCCTTCGCAATGGCGGAAAGATCGATGAACAGTTCGGGGTGGGCTTTGGTCAATCCCGCTTCGGTGATCTCGACCTTGTCGAGCCCCACGCGGTCCCGGAGCGCGAGCATCGCCTCGTCGGATGGAACGTTGGAGTGTTTGTCGGCCCCAAATCCCCAGGCATTGACCAAGGGCCCCACCGTGACATCGAACGCGCCGTTGGAAGATGCTCCGATGTCGAAGGCCTCGGCCATCACCACGGACAGTTCCTCCGACAAGGCGGTCGGGGTCACACCGTCTGCCTCGTTGAGACGCATCAGCTCGGAGTCCGGTCGGTAGGTCGACATTGCGCCGTCGACCTCGGCAAGGGCTGCCTCAACGAGACGCCGCAACTCCCCGCTCCGTTCTTCCGTCGGCGATTCGACGACCTTGAGGGCCCATGTGGTCCCCAAGGCCTCGCCTTGCACCACCATTTGCTTGGGCGGATCCGGGGCCCGAGTGAGCGTGACGTAGAAGAGGCCGCCCACAAAGACCGCGGGCAACAACAGCTTCTTGATGGGCGGCGGGCCGTCCGTTCGGGGGCCCATGTCGTTAGCCGCCAAAGTCGTCGAGCATGATGTTCTCGGGCTCGACACCCAGGTCCTCAAGCATGCCAATGCACGCTTGGTTCATCATGGGCGGACCGCACATGTAGAACTCGACGTCTTCGGGAGACTCGTGCTCGGCGAGGTAGTTCTCCAACACCACTTGGTGGATGAAGCCCCGATGGCCGTCCCAGTTGTCCTCTTCCAGCGGCTCGCTCAGCGCCAAGTGCCACTCGAAGTTGTCGTTCTCCGCCGCGATCTTGTCGAAGTGGTCGACGTAGAAGGCTTCGCGGAGCGAGCGGGCGCCGTACCAAAAGCTCACCTTGCGATCCGTCTTGATGCGACGGAACTGGTCGAAGATGTGCGACCGCATCGGCGCCATGCCGGCGCCGCCGCCGATGAACACCATTTCAGCGTCGGTTTCCTTCGCGAAGAACTCACCAAATGGGCCCGAAATGACCACTTCGTCGCCCGGCTTCAGGTCGAAGATGTAGCTCGACATGATTCCCGGAGGCACATCCGCCCACCCGTTCTTCGCGCGGTCCCAAGGCGGGCTCGCGATGCGGACGTTGAGCATGATGATGCCTTCTTCTTCGGGGTAGTTCGCCATCGAGTAGGCGCGCACAACGGTGTCGCTCACATTGGACACGAAGTCCCACATGCCGAACTTGTCCCAGTCACCGCGGTATTCGTCTTCCACGTCGAAGTTTTTGTACTCGGCCACGTGAGGGGGGCACTCGATTTGGATGTACCCACCGGCGCGAAACGGCACGGATTCGCCTTTTGGAAGCTCGAGCACCAGCTCCTTGATGAACGTGGCCACGTTGTGGTTCGATCGCACCTTGCAGGTCCACTTGCGAACGCTGAAGATTTCGGGCTCCAGCTCGATGTGCATGTCCTGCTTGACCTTGACCTGACAGCTCAAGCGACAGCCTTCCCGGGCCTCCCCGCGGCTGATGTGGCTCTCTTCGGTGGGCAGCATGGCGCCCCCGCCCTCGTGGACGTGGACCGTGCACACCCCACAGGTGCCCTTTCCGCCGCACGCCGATGGGATGAAGATTCCCTGGGCGCTCAGCGTGTTCAGCAATGTGCTGCCCGCTTGGGTCTCAATGGTGTTGGCGTCATCGCCGTTGACGAAAATCTTCACCGCGCCGGAGGGCACCAGCTTGGTCCGGGCCACCATGAGGACGACCACGAGGCCGATGATGGTCAGGAAGAAGATGGCAACGCCCATTAAAATTGTGGTCATGTCTCGTCCTCCTTAGAGCTGGATACCAGCGAATGCCATGAAGGCCATGGACATCAAGCCCGTGACGATGAAGGTAATGCCGAGCCCACGGAGTGCCGGGGGCACGTTTGAGTACCGCATCTTTTCGCGAATCGCCGCCAGCGCGACGATGGCCAGCAAGAACCCGACGCCGGACCCGAACCCGAAGACGGTGCTCTGAACCAGGCTGTAGTCCCGCTCGACCATGAACAGCGACGACCCGAGAATCGCGCAGTTCACGGCGATCAACGGCAAGAACACGCCCAGCGCGTTGTACAAACCGGGGGCGAAGCGATCCAGGGTCATTTCGACGATCTGGACCGTGGCGGCGATGGGGGCGATTAAGGTCAGGAAGTACAAAAACGACAAGACAATCGACTCGAAGCTGGGGTGAATCCAGACCATTGCGCCTTCCTTCAGGAACAGGGCGTAGATGAGGTTGTTGAGCGGGGTCGTGACCACCGAAACAAACACAACGGCCGCGCCGAGGCCCATGGCTGTGTCCACCTTCTTCGACACAGCGAGGAACGAGCACATGCCCAAGAAAAACGCGAGCGCCATGTTCTCGACGAACACGGCTTTCACAAAGAGACTGAGAAGTTCTTCCACGATGGTCTCCAGTTAGTCCGCGGTGACCAGCTCCGGCTTGCGCCAGCGCAGGACCCAAATGAAAATTCCAATCAAGAAAAATGCGCCCGGTGCCAACACCATGAGGCCGTTCGGCTGATACCACCCGCCCTCGCTGACCAACGGCATGACCGAGAAGCCGAGCAGCTTGCCGGAGCCAAACAACTCGCGGAAGAAACCGACAATCAGCAACACCAAGGCGTATCCAAAGCCGTTGCCAATGGCGTCCGCGGCCGACGCCCGAGTGCCGTTCTGCATGGCAAAGGCTTCGGCGCGACCCATGACGATGCAGTTTGTGATGATCAGCCCGACGAACACCGAGAGTTGCTTCGAGATGTCGTACACAAACGCTTGCAGAATCTGGTCCGTCACGATCACCAACGACGCGA
>JAYZVA010000014.1:0-6694 GCA_036156175.1 Myxococcota bacterium | reverse complement strand
CGGCTGGCCCGACAAGCCCATTCGGGTATCGGCGCCCACGACCGCGATGGGTGCGGTGACGGATCCGTTCGAAGGGAAGGGAAACCAACTGGGTTTGTTTGGTGGTTAGCGCGCCGCTTTGCAGCTTTTTTTCTCGGCGACCCTCTGCGGTGTGGCGTATGGGTTAGAGGCGGCGGCGCCCGCACTGGAGCGGGCACGCGCGAAAGCCTGGGGGGGCGACGATGCGATTGACGTTGATGATTGCGGTGGGGTTGGTGCTTGGGTGCGCCGACGACAAAACGGACACGGCCGCGGGTCTGTCTAGTGAGACCGATGCGGACGCCGACGCCGACGCCGACGCGGATGCCGACGCCGACGCCGATGCGGACGCCGACGCCGATGCGGACGCCGACGCGGATGCCGACGCGGATGCGGACGCCGACGCGGATGCGGATGCGGATGCCGATGCTGAGGTGGTCTTGCCGCCCGGGCTCAACGGAACGATCGTCGACCCGCGCCGCGCGCTCCCGGTGTTCTCTGCCACCAACCGCGATGGCCGCTCACGGGGTCCGGATGACCTGCGCGATGGCCCCACAGTGATGTGGTTTTACCCCATTGCCGGGAGCCCCGGTTGAACGATTGAGGGTTGCGGGTACCGCGACCTCCAAGCCGATTTCGATGCGCTCGGTGTTCAGATTGTCGGCGTGAGCTTTGGCTCCACCGCGGACCTGCAGAACTGGGCCGAAGACCAAAACTTCGACTACGAGCTGTGGACCGATGACGACCGAACGCTGGCCATTCATTACGGGGCCGCCACCGCATCGTCGTTTCTTCCGAGCCGCATCAGCGTTCTGCTGGACGGCAATGGAAACCAGCTGCTCACCTACGACGTGAACCTGTTTGGGGTGGGTGCGCACCCCGGCGATGTCTTGGAAGACGCGCGGGCCATCTGGGGCGACTGAACCGCGGGCTAAATCAGGGGCACCGCGTTCGGTGGCTCCCACAGTTCCAGCTCGAACGACGCGCCGGCGCGATCCGCTGCCCCCGCCATGGCGTCGCGGTACCGGGTCACGTGCGGGTCCATCTCAAAGGCCACGCTGAACCACCTCACTTCGGTGATGGCCCAAGCGGTCAGGGTTTCGGCGACGCGCTCCGCCATGAGCGAAACGTCGTCCGCAGCGAGCAACCGGTCGTAGTAGGGAATGGGCGCGCTTGGAGGAAGCAGGCCGAACTCCCCGGACAGAATGCCAAACCGGGCACCCGCACTCTCGGCCATGCGGTGCACCCCCACGATCCGAGTGGACTCGTACCGTTCGATGGCCGGAAGCGGTTCGGGGTCTGCTCGCTTGTCGGCGGCGCAGTAGGTGGCGTACAGGCGGTGAGCGGTCACGACGTTGGCAACTGGCACTGAAAGCCAATGCACCGGGCTTCGTCCTGGGCAGTCGCCTCGTCTTCGGCCTGGATCTGGTTGAGCAGCACGCCCACGTGATGCATCTGCTCATCGGTCAGGCCGAGGCTCACCACCCGGTCGCCGCCGATTCCCGGCACCAATGTGGTCAACACGGCCACCGCATCGGGGTCGCGCAGGGCGGCCATCACGTTGCGTCCGATTTGTTCGTCGATCGAGACCATCTCGCTCACGGTGGTCTCGCACTCGCCATCGCGCTCGGGTTGCGTGGTGTCTGTCATGGTGGTTTCCCCTTCTGTTGAAGCGCTACTGTTGCATTGGTGGCGACCCTTGTCCACGGGATGTTGCGCACCGATGACCCGGGGCGCTACAGGCCGGGGACGACGGAGTGTCCATGAACGATGACTCGCCCAAGAAGCGGAAGCGCCGCCCGACACCGCCGCTCACCGCCAACTGGCTGAAGACCGAGGCGATGCGCCACCTGCAGCGCTGGCCCGCCAGCGAGCAGCGGGTCCGGCGGCTGATGTGGGACCGCGTCAAGCGCGCCCAGGGCTTTCATGGGGGCACCCGCGAGGAAGCGGCTCCCCTGGTGAACGAAGCCATGGCGGATCTGGTTCAACAAAAGGTGCTCGACGACGGCCGCCTGGCGGAGCTGTGGGTCGACAGCCTGATGCGCCGCGGAACGTCGCGCCGCATGATCGTGCAGAAGCTGCGGCTCAAGGGCATCGATGCGGCCCACATCAACGCCGCGATTGCCGGGTACGTGCCCGACGACGGCTCCAACCCCGAGCGGTCCAGTGCGGCCGCCTATGCCAAGCGCCGCCGGCTGGGGCCGTACCGCCGACCGGTCGACGACTCCTACGAGCGCCGCCAAAAAGACCTGGCCGCCATGGCCCGGGCGGGGTTTTCCTACAGCATTGCCCAAGACGTCTTGTCGGACGACTAACGGTTCCCGGTTCCCGCGCGGATGGGTTGGGTTATGCGACTGGCATCACCGGAGTCTCCAGCATGCTCGCACCCCTCAATGTCCTCGGAACGCCCATCAAGCCGTGCTCCCACGACCCCATGACGGGCTGGTTTCGCGACGGCTGCTGCAACACCGACCCGACCGACCGGGGCTCCCACACCATCTGCTGCCGGGTCACCACGCCCTTTCTGGAGTACCTCGCCGAACAGGGCAACGACCTGATGACGCCCGCGCCTCAGTTTGGGTTCCCCGGTCTGAGCGACGGCGACCAGTGGTGCGTCTGCGCCGCCAGTTGGCGGTCGGCCTATCGGGTTGGAAAAGCCGCGCCCGTGGTGCTTGAGAGCACCCACGCGGCAGCGCTCGGCATTGTGCCGCTGGAAGAGTTGATGGCCCACGGCATCGCCGAAGAGGTTTAGGCGGCCGAGTCGGTGGCGTCGCCCTTGGCGTCGCGGACCAACGCCCGGCCAAAGGCCAGGCACTGGGCCATTAGGATGCCCAGAAACGGAACGGAGCCCGCGACCACCAGGGCCTTGATGGTGTCGGTGTTTCGGGTGAGGGCGAAGACCGTTCCCAGGATCCCCAGCACCACGCCCCACGACCACTTTCGGGACGCGGGCGGCGTGAGCGCTCCCCCCGAGGTCAGCATGCCCAGCACGAAGGTCGCGCTGTCGACGCTCGTGATCAAGAAGATGCTGACGAGGATGGTTGCCAGCGTGCTCAGCAGGGTCGTGGCCGGCAGGGTCTCAAAGGCCCGAAACATGATCGCGGTGGCGTTGGAGTCCGCCAGTGCGGCGTACGTGGCCGGGTCGGTGGCCGCGGCGTCGAGGCCCACTTGGCCGTAGGCGCCGAACCAGATGATGCTGAACAACGGGGGCACCACCAAGACCCCCAGCACAAACTCCCGGATGGTCCGCCCGCGACTGATCCGCGCGATGAAGATTCCCACGAACGGGGTCCAGGCCACCCACCACACCATGTAGATCAGCGTCCAGCCTTCGTACCACCCTCGGGACGCTTCGAACGGGTTGAGCGTCAAGCAGAGGGCCGGCAGCGCGGCGATGTACTCGCCGGTGCGTTGCGCGATGTTGGTCAGCGAAGCTGCGGGTCCGGCCAAGACGATGAGCGCGATCAGCAAGCCGAATGCCGCCACCATGTTGAGGTTGCTCAGAATCCGAATGCCCTTGTCGAGTCCCGTCGCGGAAGAGGCCATGTAGGCGACAAACAGCACGCCCAAGATGGCCCAGTCGACGGCCGCGCTCGTCGGGGAGACGCCGAGCAGCTCGGTCAGCCCCGAGTGCACCAGCATGGTGCCCATGGCGATCGATCCCGCCACCCCGAACACCACGGCCACAATCGCCAGCACATCGACCGCGCTCGCCAGGCGCTTCGTCCGCGGGCCCTTGAACTCGCGAACAAGGGGGCTGCTCGGCAGGTAGTTGGTGCCGTGCACAAAGCCAAAGTAGGCGAGCACCAGTGCCCCCGCGGCATAGATGGCCCACGCGTGCAGGCCCCAGTGAAAGTTGGTGATGACGAACGCCATGGTGTCCGCCGGCATGGCACTGCTCGGCGGCTTGAGCGCGTGGGTCACGGGCTCGGCGATGCCCCAGACCACAAGCCCCGTTCCCATTCCGGCCGCAAACAGCATGCTGAGCCACGACGGGGTGCTGAAGTCCGGCTTCGTGTCGGGGGCGCCCAGTCGGCGCTTGCCGAGCGGGCTCGCCGCCAGTGCCACGAGCGCCACAAGCAACGCGCTCGGCACAATGACGAACAGGTCGCCCACCGAGTCGAGGGCGTTGCTGCCCAGCTGCTGCAGCACCGGCAACGCTTGGTCGGGTGCGAAGGTGGCCCACGCAGCCAACGCCACGCAAATCGACAGCGAGACGGCAAAGGTGGTGTGGGAGTGTCCGGTGGCTTCGGGGGGGTCGTCCATGGGGTCGCCCACGGTACCACACCCATCCCCATGGCGGGTCCTGCGGGTGCGCTTATTTCACCGGGCGCGGCGGATCGATGGTTTGCCGCAGGGCATCGAGGACGATTGCGGGCTCGTCGAGGGCGTTTGGCCAGCTCGGGCTGAACCGAATGCGGGCATCGGGGGTCGCCACGCTGATGCCGCGGGCAAACAAATGGGCCGCAACCCGGCCCGCGTGAAGGCCCGCCGGGGGCTGGACGCACATCACTGTGGACCGCCGGGTGGGGTCCGCCGACCGTTCGCTGCGGTAGCCCAATTCGAGCAGTTCGGGCTCGAGGCGGTCAAACCAGGCGTTGGCGTGCGCGTGGACGGCCGGGACGCCCAACGACGCGATGAGCCGCATCGATGCGGTGAGCCCGGCGATTCCGCTGAAGTTCAGCGTGCCGCCTTCCACCATGGCGGGCCCCACTTGGAGTGCCCTGTCGTAGTCCATGAGCCCCGGGTCGCCCCACAGAAAGCACAGCCCGTCTTCGTGGCTCAACCAGCCGGCCATCGTGGGGTTCAGCGTCGACCAATCCCGGGCGTACAGCAGGCCCGTACCCGGCGGGCCCATGAGCCACTTCTGGCCTCCAGTGGCCACGTAGTCGATGCGGCTTGCGTCGAAGGGCGTGGCCCCCACCGCTTGAATGGCGTCCACAAACACCGCGGCACCGTGGCGGTGGGCGATGTCGGTCATGGCTTCCACCGGCATGCGCAGCCCGGTGCTGAACTGAACGGCGCTCACCGCGACCAGCCGAACGCGGTGGGCGGTCAGCGCGTCGGCGAGGCGGTTCAGCCCGTCGTCGGTCCGAAAGTCATCGGCGTCGAGCCACACGATGCGCAGGCCGTGTTCGCGCGCCGCTTGCTGCCACGGCGTGGTGTTGGCCGGGAACTCGCCGCGAAGGCACACGATGGCGTCGCCCGCCTGCCACGGGATGCTCGCCGCCACGCACGAGATGGCGGTGCTGGTGTTGCCCACGAGGGCAATGTTTTTGGCGGGAACCCCGAGCAGGGAGCCCGCCACTGTCCGGGTGGCATCGACCTGTTCGTGAAACCCCGCGATGGCCGCGACCCCGTGTTGGGCCTGGCCGGCGTTGACGGCGTGCATGGCGTCGATGGCCGGCAGCGGCAGGGGGCCCACCGATGCGTGGTTGGCGTAGACGCGGCAGTCCAGCGTGGGAAAGAGCGCGCGGGAACCAAGCTGGGCGGAACAATCCATGGGCCCTCCGGTGGGGTGGGTGAGGGTCCCCTAACGGCTGTTCGCGGCCCGCGTGCCGGCGCGCTCCCGGCCGCCCGACCGAGCGTGCCGGACAGACTTTGGCTTGACTCGCCGGCCTCGGCAGGCCATCTTCAGGTTTCCCCTGCCCAGTCCGAAGAGGATGGGGCATCGTTCTTGGACAGCACGAAGATGGATTTTGGGGGCGCACTGGTTTCGACGGGGCTACCGACGATGAGTGGGCGTCGCAGGCTGAGGCACGGCCTTTAACTGTCCACTATTGGTTCAATTGCCAACAACAACGACAACTTCGCGGCTGCAGCAGTAGCTTAGTGAAGTTCTGGGGACTTCGTGAGCCCCAGTGCTCAGGGGAGAAACTGACCCGCACTCCCCTGCGTATTTTTTAGGGTTCGGCAGCGATGAGGGGGAGGTCAGGTGACTTCATCGTGGTGTTCATCACTTGAATGACGGCTCTGGAAAGACGGAGCGACACCCGCCGGGGGGTTCCCGGAAGGCGTACGTATCTCATGATTCCAAGGCGTTTCGGACGTGGGTTCAATTCCCACCGCCTCCACCATCCGTTCTTCGTGCTTCCGCTCATTTGGGCGTCACCCTCTGCTCAGCAAACTCCCAAACGAGTCTGGGCGGAGGAATCGCTGCTTCGCGGGTCCACCGGTGCACGCCATTGGAGGGCTGTCTTGGTTGGCGCACTGATGGCTGGCACGTTCGGCCGTCATTTGTACGAACTTGGCGGCGCTCGAGCGCGTATTGCGCGAAGACATCGTGAGCCCCAGTGCTCAATCGGCCAATACGACCTCAATCAACGGAGGGGAGTCTCTGTTGGTGAACGGGTCACTGACCATCCACCCCGGTTCGTCAGTTTGCCGATACCAGTAGGTGCCGCCGTTGCTTGGGTCCGCAAGCTCGGCCATGGTGACGGGCACACTGGTCTGACACGCCGAATGACCGTTTATCGGTTCGACCGACTGAGTGTACCCAAGCCACAGAGTGCCCGTTTCGGTGATCACCACGGGCTCTTTGAAGACGCCCGAGACCACCATGTTGATGGAAGAATCCGCTGTTGCCGGGCCCCAGACTTCGATGCTCGCTGTGACCGGGACGTTGGGCAAGTTGAAGGGCGCGACCGGATCGATGAACGAGGAAGGCGGCTCATCG
>JAYZVA010000013.1:0-16580 GCA_036156175.1 Myxococcota bacterium | reverse complement strand
GAATGGGTGGCGTTTTTTCGGGGGGCGGGCCCCGGAGCCTTCGATGTGCTGGCGTACCGCGGTGTGGACAGCACCCAGTCCAGCGAGCGGGCTGCGCTGAGGGGTGTGTTGGGCTCATTGAGTTCGGATTCTCCGGCGCTTTGGAGGGTCGACTCCGGTCCCATGAGTGCGCTGGAATCCCCCGCCAATGAGGTGATCAAACGGACGGTGTCCGCCTGGGCAGAGGGGGATCAGGCGGTGATTTGGTTGGGTGGACCCATGCGCACACCACCGGCGGCTTCCGAACCGCAGGTGCGGGACAACCAGCGGCTGCTGCGGCGGTTTGCCAGTCACCTCGGAGCCTTTGAAGCGGTCACCGAAATCACCGGATTGCGTCGCGGTCAGTTTGGGTACCATTTCCGGTTGGCGAACGGAACCAATCGGTGGGTGATGTGGGGGCGGGGCACGGCGCAGGCGCCGTCGGCCCCCCATGCGAAGGGCATGACGACGCTCGACCCCGTGGGATCGGCGCGGTGGGGTCCGGTTCCCGAACGCATCGCGCTCACTGCCGTGCCCGTGTTGCTTCGCGATTAGCGAATGACGGGCCCCTCGGTCGTCATGCAGATCGAGGTCTGCCCGGCCATGAACGCAGCGAGGGAGTCGCCGATGGCTTCCGTTCGCCATCCCTTCAGCGCGCCGAGACCCTCTTCGAGGATGCGCATCGACACCTCGCTTGGGAGCAGCAGGCCGGCTGAGATTTCCCACCGCAGTCCCTCGGCCGTCGCCCACATCTCCAGTGCTTTCAAGGTGGTGCGTTGACCGGGGGAGGGAATGAAGGGGGTTGGTGGTGGGTGAACGAGGGCGTCGTTCACCACGGCCACAATCTCGCGCCCGAATTTGCGAATGAGGCCTTGCGGGATTCGGCGGTTGGAGGACAACTCGCTGAGTGAACGGGGTTTCCGTCGGGCGATGTCCAAGGCCAAGCCGTCGCTCAGCATGTAGGTTGGGGGCTGGTTTTTGTCCCGGCCGCGCTGGTCGCGCCACGCGCTCAAGTTGGTCATCACCTGCACCGTATCGGTGGTCATCTGCCCGGCCACTTCCCAAGCCGCCCAGCGGTTCTCAATCGTGCGGCGTTGCTGCGCCTTCTCCGCCATCTCGCGGCTCGCATTGAGGGCCCATTCCAACCGCCCGCGGTTCCGCAAGGCTTCCATCAACGCGTCGCGAAGCGGCACCAAGATGCGGGCATCGGAAATGGCGTATTCGAGTTGTTTCCGACTCAACGGGCGGGTCGACCAATCGGAGAGCGTTGCGGCCGGTGGGGCGGTCATCGACAACACGTTCTCCACCAGGGTGCCGAGTCGAGTCGGGTAGCCCTGGCCCAGCATCCCGGCCGCGATTTGCACATCGAACACGCGGTGCGGGGACGCGCCGCACTCGCGCCAGAGGATGCCGAGGTCCTGCTGGCCCGCGTGAACCACGCACATCGTGTCGGTGAGGGCAGGGCCCAAGGCGTCCAGGACCACCAGTTTCGGGTCGACGACGAACGATCGCCCATCCGCGAAGGCGAACTGCACCAGGAACAGCTCGGGGTGGTAGCGTCGTTCGGCGTGGAACTCGGTGTCGAGTGCAACCCAGGGTTCGTCGGCCAGTGCCGAGAGAAGCGGGGCGAGTCCAGCGTCATGCTGGACCAAAACGGTGGCGTGTTTCGGCGTCATCAACAGGGGGCTATTCTGACGCCCTCACCATGACCAGCCTTGGCGCCAGTATCCGCTCCGTCCCTCGCTGACCCACTGCAGAGCCGTGTGTGGGTTGCCGTTGCGCACAACCTCAAGGAGCCAGTACCGTTGGCGGGGCGCGAAGCGGAGCTCGTTCCACTCTCCCGGCGCCATGATGTCGAGCAACGGCGTGCCCAATTCCAATGGAAACGCCGGGACGGTGCTCGAGCCCGATGCGGCTTGGATGTAGGCGCGGATGAAGCCGCCCAAGATGCCCGCCATGAGTTCGTGGTCGGGGGTGATGAACGCCGCGTGGCACGCATCGCTGAACGCGATCGCCAATCGCGATCCCGCGTCCGTGGGCACCGCGCGGTGGGGCGCGGCCAACACGGAAGCGGGATGCTCCGGGATTCGGGGTGCCTCCCCGGAATGGTGGGGGTAATGCGTCAGGTCCACATCGCCGCGAAGTCGGTTCAGGTTCCGCCACCGAATGGGCCGCTGTGGCTCGTCTGAGAGCGCCGACGATGCGTCCCCATTTGATGCGGGGGTGTGAACGAGGGCCCAGTCGTCCTCCAGACTCGATGTCACCGTTCGAATCAGGTTCAGGTCGATGGGTGCAGCGTACAAACCCAGGTTCGGCCCCTCTTGGTTCAGTGACCACGTCACGGGGTACCGAATGTGCGGGACCGACGGGGTGAACCCATCGAGCACGTTACCGACGAACGGTCCGGTCCTGGATAGCGCATGCGTCATGGTGAAATCGGGCCGGCATCTGCGACAAGGCCGAACCGATCGAAAGCGTACCGCCCAACCGGTCGATCCGATACTCCTTTCTGGTGAAAGAGGCCTCCAGGCGCCACGAACCGCTCCCCGCGGGATACCGGAGGCAAATGACGCATCAAGGCGACAATTCGTTCTCGGTTGCTGCACGCCAAGCGGCGGATGGCCGGAAAAGGGGACCATGATGGCGGAAGCAACCCCGCACATCGGTTCGCCCTCGCCCTTGCTTCGTGCGCAGTCCTGGGAGGCGCCACAAGCCCTCTGTTCGGCCTTGTCCGTGCGCAGCACCGACCGCGTCGTGAGTCTGTGCGAAACGGGCGACATGGGGTTTGCATTCGCCATAGCCGGGGCGGAGTCGGTCACCATTGCGTGCGCTTCGGCGGCTCAAATGGCACTGGGCAAGCTCAAACTTGTGGCGGCCGCTGAGCTGGACGTCGAGCGGTTCCGGTCCTTCCTTGGCGTGGGTCCGATCGGGCAGCGGGTGTTTCTCTACCACGAAATTCGCGGGCGATTGGACCCCGCGACGCGCGCCTTCTGGGACGGCAATGAGGAATCCATCCGGCTGGGCGTTTTGGGGAGCGGCCAAGCGGAGGCGGCACTCGCGGGGTTCCGCACCCGGGTGTTGCCGCTGGTTCATCGGCGGCACACCGTGGAGCAGCTCTTCGACCAGCGCTCGCTCGCCGACCAGCAGTCATTCTACCAACAACGATGGAACACCCGTCGTTGGAGGGCCTTGCAGCGGGTCAGCACCGTGGCCGAGCGTTTGGGTCTCTGGGTGGACTCGGGTGACCGCGGCATCGGGGTGACCGGTTCGGTGTTGCAGCGGATCGACCGCGCACTTCAGACTGCCCATGCAACGGCCGACCCGTTCGTGGAGTGGCTGCTGCTTGGTCGACGTCGCCCGTCCAGCAGTCCGTTGTCGTACCTGTCCACCGACGGCCACGCCGCGCTCGTGCGTGCGGCGAGTCGCGTTCAGTGGGTGCACGCTGCTGCCGAACCCGCAGCGGCGCGCGCCGCTGCTGCGTCGTGCTCGGTGCTCCACTTGGCCGATGCGCCGGATCGAACCGATGATCGCGCGACGGCCGACTGGTCGGATTGGATGAACGGGGCGGTGAATTCTGGCACTCGGGTGGCGTACTGGAGCCGAACGAGCACCCTGCCGCAACCGGCCGGTCGGTTCGCGGCTTCACTGACCTTCGAGCCGCGCATCGCTGAGCACCATCCGGGCCGAAACCAGTCGGTCGTGCATCCGCACTTGTGGGTGGGGTCGGTGCGCTGAGCGTTTCGCCGCGCGAGGCGACGCTGGCCGCAGCGGTTTCATTCGGGGTAGATTGGATGGGCGGCGGCGGCGCGTGACGCGGCATGCAGGAGACGAACTGAATGGACGCTCGAGAGCAAGGAAGAGCAGACCTGGCGGCCTGGAAGGCGGCCCAACCCGAAAACCTCTTCACCGATGATGCCGCCCTCCAAGCGCTGGTCGAACACCATCGGATCCAGGACCACACACCCCGATTGTCGGCCGCTGGTCGAACCGTGGCCGGACCCCTGCACGCCGCTGCGGTCCAGAACAACTTGCACCGGAACCTCCCGGTGCTGGATGACTTCAGCGGGATCGGAGCGCACACGGCGCGGGTCGCGCACCACCCCAGCTGGAACGAGGCGGGGCGGTTGATCTACGGCACGGGCATCATGGGGTTGTACGGCGAAGACACGGTTTCCCACCGGGCCATCTTGAGTTTGTTTTACCTCACCGCCCAAGCGGGAGAAGCGGGACACAACTGCCCGCTGGCCTGCGACGCGGGCGCCATTCGCAGCCTTCAAGCCCTCGGCACGCCCGATCAGCAAGACCGGTTTTTGGGGCGCTTGATGGACCCCGACTTCGACTCCAACTTCACGGCCAGCCAGTTTCTGACGGAGGTGCAGGGAGGGTCGGATGTGGGGGCCAATGCCGTTCGAGCCGAACCCGTCTCGGGGGGGCGAGACCCGGGGTCGATATGGGCGCTGCATGGCGAAAAATGGTTCTGCTCCAATGCGGACGCCGACGTGTTCGTCATGACCGCACGCCCCGATGGCGCGGCCGAGGGAACCCGCGGCTTGGGTTTGTTCCTGGTTCCGCGCATCAAGCCGGATGGAACGCTGAACCACTTCCGATTTCGGCGCTTGAAGGACAAGCTGGGCACGCGCTCAATGGCGTCTGGCGAGATGGACTTCACGGGCGCATATGCAGAGGCTCTCGGACCGGTCGATGACGGGTTCAAGAGCGTCATCGAGCTGGTGATCACCACGAGCCGGTTGTACAACGCCGCGGGGTGCGCCGCCCATGCGCGCCGCGCTTGGGTCATCGCCAGCACCTATGCGCAGCATCGCCGGGCCTTCGGTGGGCCCATCGGGCGGTTCTCGGTCGTCCAGCAGACGTTGGCGTGGATGCGCGCGGATGCCGCCGGATGCATCGCTTCGACGCTGTGGTTGGGGGGCATTTTAGAGGCGATCGATGCGGGGCGCGTGTCCAGCGATGACGCCGCGTTCTTCCGGGTTGCAGTGAATCTGAACAAGCTCGCGACCGCGGTGCTCGCCCACGATGCGGTGAACCACGGAATCGAGGTGTTGGGCGGCAACGGGGCCATCGAGAGTTTTTCGATTTTGCCGCGGCTGCTTCGCGACAACGTGGTGTACGAAAACTGGGAAGGGAGCCACAACGTGCTCCGGGCCCAGGTCCTGCGGGATTGCGCACGAATGGGCGTGCACGACGGGTTCTTCCGCGTGCTGGCCGGCCGACTTGGGGAGGACGCTGTGGCCGCGGACCGGGCCGAGCTGGAGGCCATCTTGGCCCTCCCGCAGGCGCTGGCAGCGCTGCGCTTTCGGCCGTTGGCGCTGCGCATGGCCGTTCAGGTGATGCGCGGCGCGATGGTGGGCGTCGAGTCCCTGCGCGCGCACAGCGCCATGCTCAACCGGCACATGGTTCCGCCGGAGCTGGACGACGACCACCTGGCGTTGATCGAGCGCCTGCAGCGCGCGTGATCAACAGGAAGGGCAGGCCGTACCCGTACGGTTGGTGACCTCGCCTTCTTCGGTAAAGGTGAACTCGCAGGAGTCTTCGGTGCACGGCCCATCGAAGGTGACGTAGCCCACATCCCATCGTTTCCGGTCGCCCGAAAAGGACTGGGTGTAGGTTCCGTACAGCGTTCGATTCACGTAGATGGACACCGTGGCATTGGTGGCGCCACCGCCGTGGTCGTCGTAGTAGTGGACGCGAACGTAGTAGGACAACCCGCCCGGATCCTTGACGTTGATGTTCTCGGGTCCGTAGCCGAAGGTGTTGTCCAGGGCGTAGATGGGGAGTCCCCACGGAGCCGGCCAAGCGGGCACCGGGTTGCAAAAGAAGCAGTCCATGCAGCCCCAGAACGACTGACCTTCCGGCACCAAGTGCAGATCGAGGTCGGAGTCATTGGTGTCCCAACTGAGGGCAATGTACAGCTGCTCGTCGGGGGTGATGTCGGCCACGCACGTCACGGGCTCGGATTCGATGCCATTGAAGTCGGTCACGACCAGCTGCACTTCGTAGACGCCCGCGACATCAATGAACAACTCCGGCGTCTCCTGCTCGGGGTTCATGAAGTAGGTTCGCGACAACTCGGGACGCCGGACGAGGCTCCATTCGAACTCCAGTTCATGAACGTCGCTGGTGTCTTCGGGGTCGTCGCTGAGCCGGCCGTCCATCACAATGGTTCGAGGGGGCGTCACGCCCGCGAGAGCCGCGCAATCGATGTGGGCGATGGGGTCCTGGTAGCTGCCGCCGTTGCCGCCCAAGAGCACCACGCTGACGGTGGGCTCGTCGGGGTCATTCGACTGGATCACGAGGTCCGCGGTGTGCCCCTCTTCGTCGTCTGTCGGCGTGTATTCCACGATCACGGTGAACTCGCCGGCGCCCGCCAAGGTCTGTCCCGAGGGATCGGTCACCAAACTGAACGGCCCGTCTTCCAGTTCGAGGGCGGCAATGTCCAGGTCCCCATCCCCGACGTTCTCGATCGTGACGTATCCAGTCGCGGTCTCGTCGGTGGCCACGGTCCCAAAGTCGATGCTGTTCGCCGACAGGTTGATGTCGGGCGTCGAGCCCACGACCCCGCTGCCGTCGATCGGCACCGCGAGAACCGGTTGGTCCTCGTCGTCGCTCGTGACCAAGAGGCGGGCGCGGTAGTCCACGTAGTTCTGCGGCGTGAAGGTGACGTCCACCTCGGTCACGTCTCCGGGGCCGAGGCGCGGCAGGTCATCGGTGGCGCTGATGGCGAAGACGGTGTCGTCGCCACCCGCCACCTCCAGCTCGATGGACTCAATGTCCAGCGGACCCCGTCCGGTGTTCAAGATTTGGACCGCGACCGTCTCGGAGTACAGCTTGACCACCGGCCCAAAGTCCACCTCTCCTGGCGCCACCACAATGTCGGGACTCAATGCAACGATTTTGCTGTCTTGGGCCGCGCATCCGGCGGCGAGGGAAACGAGTAAACACAGATCAACAGTGCGCATGGTCATCACTCCGAGCACTCGCGGTTGGTCGAGAAAAACGGTGCGTCATCGGATGGCACAAAGGCACCGAGTCCGTCTTCGATGGCGGTGTACCCGACGCGCCAGAAGTAGTTGTGAACGAGCGTGGTGCTCAGGGTCTCGTGGGGTTCGCCGTTCAGGTACACCGTCACGGTGGCCTCGACATCGGCGCCGCCGTCGTCCTCAAAGTAATGAACACCGATGTGGTACGCCGTGTCGCTGACGGAGATGCTGATGGTCTCGGGACCAAAGCCGTCGTCGTCATCCCCGCTGTGGGTGCCCGAGCCGCGCTCACCCCAGTCGGTCTCGGTGTTGCAGAAGCTGAGGTCTTCATCGCCCCAGAACGCCCCGCCGCTCGGGACGACGTGGAGGTCGAGGTCGCTGCTGCCTTTGTCCCAGGTGAGCGCGATGTACAACTCTTCAACGGGCCGTGCGTCGACGGTGTGTTGCGCGGGTGCCGACGCGATTCCAAGGTCGTTGGTGACGGTCAGCTGGACCGTGTAGGACCCCGCGACATCGACATCGAATGCGGTCGTGGTTTCGGCGGGGGTGGCCAACGCAGCATTGCTCTGGGGCGGGGCGTCAAGAATGAGCCACTCGAAGCTGAGCGGGCCGTCGCCGGGATTGGTCGATCCGGAACCGTCGAGGGTAATCCGACCGGGTGGCGTCAGATCGGTGGGGCCGTCGATCACGGCGACCGGGTAGTCGGTGTCGTCGCCGCCGTCGCCGCCGGTCATGGTGACGCTGACTTCGGGTTCGTCCGGGTCGTTGCTGACGAAGGTGATGCCACCGGTGTGCCCCGACAACACGCCGTCCGGCGTGTACTCCACCAACACCGTTGCCGACGAAAATGCCGGGATGGTCGAACCCACCGGGTTGGTGACCAGCTGGAACGCTCCGGATCCATCCTGGCGGGTCTCGATCATGCGAAGGGGACCATCCCCTGCATTTTCGACAATCAGGTACTCGGTGGCGGTTTGCCCCGATGACACGGTTCCAAAGTCGATGGCATCCACCGAAATGTTGATGTCGGGCTGGGGCCCGATCACCCCGGTGCCCAACACGGGAACGGCGAACTCCGGTGCGTCGTCGTCGTTGCTTTGAATCACCACCTCCGCCGCGTAGGACACGAGGTCTGTTGGCGCGAAGGACACCGTGAGCGGCATGGACTCGCCCGGCTCCAGTTGCCACGCTTCGGCATCCTCGGGCGGGTCCACCGAGGCCGAAAACACGCCCGACTCGTCCGCCAGCTCGATCGCCGCAATGGACAACGTTGTGCGGCCCGCATTGACGATCTGCACCGTCTCGTCCGATGTCGAGTCGGGAATGACCTCCCCAAAGTCGATTTGACCCGGAGCGACCGTCACCTCGGGCGTGAGCTTGGTGATGGTGGTGTCGGGCGGGCCGCAGTGAACGAGGCCGAGGGCGATCAGAAGTTTGAGTCGAGAGAACATGGCTTTGCTGTATTGGTTCGGGCGATAACGGTCGACTTGGGGTTACAATGGCGTCTGCCACATCCTACACGGTGAGTGCGGGGTGCCGGAAAGGTTTGGGTGACGAATGCGCACATTGTTGTTCCTGCTCGTTTCATGCAAAGGGTGCGATGCGCTCTTCTTCATGCCCCGTCTGCCCGCAGGCGGCGGAGCGGCGGAAGAACCGCCGCCCTTCGACACGGCGGTGGACGACGACTGGGATGAAGCCGACACCGGCGAAGCGCTGCCCCCGCCGCAGATCTGCGCGAACATGGAAGTGGAACCCAACGACGCCGTGGGCGATGAGCAACCCCTGCCGTTGGAGCAGTGGATGTGCGGGTACTTCGGCGACCTCGGCGACAACGACGGCTTCATTTTTGACATCGACCGCGCCAGCTGGGTTCGCATTCGGGTGCGCGCCGAGGCGCTCGGTTCGCCGGCCAACCCCCGCGCGTTTCTCTACGACGAGGACGGCGAGTTTGAAGCCAGCTTGGAAGATTCTTACCTGACCTCCGACATCGACACGACCTTCAAGTTGGACGAGCCCCGGGAACTCGCCATCGGGATTCTGGAACAAGAGAGCGGAACCGTTCAGTTTGGCGAAGACTACGAGTGGCGTTTGATGGTCAGCATCGTCAAAGCACCGGTCGAGTGGAACGCGGAGGAGCTCGAGCCGAACGACGGCCGAGCGGACGCCAACCCGGTGGCGGATGGGGATCGGATGTTCGGCCGGATCGAACACGGTGCCCGGTACGACTGGTATGAACTCGAAGTTGCAGAGGGCCGGACCGAGGTCGTCATCGAGACGGATTCGTGGATTCACGGCTCGCCCCTGAACCCGGAAATCATGGTCGAAGGACCCGACGGCGAAGAGGTCGACCGCGCCGATGATCACGACTCCAGCTCGAACCGCGATGCAAAAGTTGCGTTTACGGCGACGGAGCCCGGCCCGTACAAGATTCGGGTGGGGACCTGTTGCGAGGGTGCTTCAACCCGCACCGGTGGCTTGCCAAAGTGGTATGTGCTCAACGTGTCCGCGGAAGCACCCTCCGCCGAAGACGACACCGCATCGGGCGATTAAACGAATGAGTGTGCGGCTCGTTCGTCGCACGAATCGGAGGATTTCATGAGAACACTTGCTTTGGTTGTTGGGATGTCGTTCGCCGCTGCCTGCAGCGACAAAGAAGACGCGGATGAAGGGGTCGTGAACGAGTCGGACGCCGACGCCGACGCGGACGCCGATGCCGACGCCGACGCGGATGCCGATGACGAAATCATCGAGCCGGATCCGTGCACCGCCATGGTGACGGAACTCGACCCGGAGGCGGACGAGGACGATTGGTTCTACCGGGACGCGCTCAGCGTGGAGTTCGACCTGCGCCCCGAAGCGACCGTCGAGTTTGGGTTGTCCGACGCATCCGGCACGGAGCTGCCCTTTGAGGTGAGTTGGGACGAAGACACCTACACCACGGCCTTCATCGCCGCTGAGTTGACGGGAAACGCCACGTACACCCTGAGCGCAAACTGCGCGAACGAGGTGGAAGCGACCTTCACGACCAGCCCGTTCGGGGCGCCGCTTGAGTCTGGTGTGGCGAGCTTGGTTGGCAATGTCTACGAACTGGACTTGCCGAATGCGACCATCGCCGAGCCGCCGGGGATTGGCTCGCTCCTGGGATTGTTCCTGCAGGCCCCGCTGTTGGCGAGTGTGCAAGAGGCATCCGACGAGTCGTTGACGCTGCTGGTGGCCCAAGGGATCTGGGACGACGACGGTGTGCCGTACCAGGATATGTATACGGGCACGTACCCGCTTCCGCCGGCAGACTTTTTGTCGGCGCCGTACTTCTCGGCGGACACCGATCTCATTGAAATCAACTACCAGAGCGGGTCCACCGATGTGGACATTCCGATGCATCAAATGCACATTGAAGGCACGTTTTCGCCGGACGGATCGGCACTTGGTGGGGCGTGGATCGACGGGTTGGTCGACACGCGCAATTTGGGAACGCTCCTGAGTCTGATATCCAGTGATAGTGACGACGCCGTGTGCAACTACTTGGAAGGCAGTTTCTCGGTCCCGTGTGAGGACTGCGGGAACGGCGACATGTTCTGTCTGTACCTCAAGGCGTTCTTCGACGATGCCCCGCTTATCGATGGGTTGGTCATCGAACCCGATCCGCTGGGCACCGGAGGGTAAGGCGCAATGACGGGGGCATTGGTGCAGTGTGGAGCGATCGGCACCTTCATGGTGCTGGGCGCGCTGTACGCGCGGCACCCCGCCCAGGGCTTCATCACGCGCGACACGCTCCTCAACCTCGCCAACGGCGCCGTGTTGTTCGCCTTCCGTGCCGGAGTGATCGCCGGGGCCGTGGGTTGGATGGAGATTGGGTTGATCGACGCCTCCGCAGTGGCATCGCCCATCGCGCAGTTCGCGCTCGCATTCGTGATGCTCGACTTCACCCGCTACTGGCTGCACCGCGCCCACCACCGCGTCGACGCGCTGTGGATGTTTCACCGCGTCCACCACATGTCGGAACGGTTGGACTCGACATCCGGTCTGCGGATGCACGTGGTGGACTTCGTGCAGTTGGCGTTTTTGCCCGTGGTGTTGTTTGGGGCCTTGCTGAACACCTCGTCATGGGCGCCCTGGAGCATCGTCGCGGCGCTGTCTGTGGGCGGCGTCTTCGACGCGTTCCAGCACGCCAACATGCGGTGGAATCCCCACACGACGTTTGGACGGATGTGGGGCCGGGTGTTCAACAATCCCCACTTCCACGCGTGGCACCACACCCGCGACGGGTCGGCCTGCGACGGCAACTACGGCAACACGCTGGTGATATGGGACCGCATGTTTGGGTCGGTGGTGACCCAACCCGAACTTCCAGAGGCTTTTGGTTTGGAGCCGGACCAAGCGATTGAAAACTCGCTGGTCGCCATGCAGTTGCTCCAACGCAGAGCCGGCTGATGCGCTTCCGGCTCGCTGTCATTCTCACGGTCACCGTGGTGTGCCTGGGCACCGTGCTGGCGGGCATTGAGTGGCCAAAGGCCCGCGAGGCGCTCGCGCAGACGCAGTGGTGGACCTTCTTTCCCATGTTCGCGTGCTATTTGTTGGCGCACGCTGCGCGGACCTGGCGGCTGCACGCCTTGTTGGGGGCCCCAGCGATTCCATTCCCGTCCCTCTTTGCGATCAACAGCATCGGGTTTCTGGCCATCAATGTGGTCCCGCTTCGGTTGGGCGAGTTGGTTCGTCCTGCCTTGTTGGCGGAACGCCACTCCGTTCCGTTTGGGGCTGCCATGGCGGCGATTGTCTTGGAGCGGCTCCTCGACATGCTCATGCTGCTCGTGATGTTGCTGGGGCTCAGCTTTTGGGTGGAGCTTCCCGCCGAGGGGTTGGTGGTCCGCGGCGTGGACGTCATTGGCGCCGGCCAGCGGTTGAGCGGAGCGATCGTGTTGCTGGGGTGTGTGGGCGGCGCGGGATTGATCGCCGTGGGCGAACCCGCGATTGCACTCATGAGCAAGATTCCCGTGGTTGGACGCTTGTCCGGGTTCGCCCGACGGTTCCGCGACGGCATGGTGACGCTCGGCAAGAACCCGCGACGGTTGCTGCTGGTGCTGGCGCAGACGGTGACGTTGTGGGGCCTGACGTTGGTGGGGATCTCCAGCTTCATGTGGGGCTTTCCGGGGATTCCAAGCTCACTTGGTGCCGTCTGGACCATGTGGTCGGTCACCTTGGCCGGCATGACGGCGTTGCCGACCCCCGGTTTTTTTGGCGGGTACGAGCTGTTCTGCACGGCTTCGCTTTGGTTGTTGGGCGTTGACCCCGGGCTTGCCGGCACCTTTGCGATCACCCTCCACTTGGGGCAGTTCACGTTCACCTGCGGGTTGGGGGGGTTCTTTGTGCTCCGAGAGGGCATGCATGTGCGAAACTTGGTCGTCCGCAAAGAAGACCTCTCCGCATCCTGACCGCCTGTTAAGGGGGGTGGTATGAGAGTGGCCTTCATAACGGGCGCATCCTCCGGCATCGGGGCGGGCGTGGCGCGCGAGTTGCATCGCCGGGGCTGGGCCGTGGGCCTGATTGCCCGCCGGGAGGACCGGCTCGCCGAGCTTGCCGCGGAGCTCGGGCAACGGGTGTCGTACGCGGTGGCCGATGTGGGTCAGGCGGATGAAGTCACGGCTGCTGTGGGCTCCCTTGAAGCCGCGCTCGGGCCGTGTCACTTGATGCTGGCCAACGCCGGCATCGGCGACGCCCGAAACTCCCGCGATTTCAGCGTCTCGGCCGTGAAGAAGGTCTTGAACGTGAACGTGGAAGGCGTCATCCACGCCATCGGGGCGGTTCTTCCGGGCATGGTGGAACGGAACACCGGTGCGATTGCCGTGACCTCCAGCGTTGCGGGCTACTTGCCGGTGCCCAACTTTGGGCCCTACTGCGCGAGCAAGGCGTACGTGAGCGCGTTGATGGAAGCGATGCGCCTCGACCTGCGCCGCACGCCCATCTCGGTGACGACCATTCACCCCGGCTACGTGGTGTCCGAGCTCACCGATCAAAACGCGTTCTACATGCCGTTCTTGATGTCGACCGAGCGCGCGGCCCGCATCATCGTGGACGGGCTGGAGCGGGGTCGCGCCGAGATCAACTTTCCCTGGCAAATGGTGGCGCTCGTGAAGATGGCGCGGTGGATACCAAAGTGGATCTTCGACCCCGTCATCACGCGGTTTGCCCCCGTCAAACCCAAGCAGAAGGAGCTTGCATGAGCCGGTTTGGAATACGGCGCCGCCTCAAGGCGCTGGTGAACGGTCCATCGAAGGGTGCGCCCCGCGAGGACCCCCGGGCCACCTACGATGTGGTCTTTGATTGCCCCGACGGCACCTCCTACACGGCGCAAGCCAAGGAAGGGGACTCGTTGTTGCTCACCTCGGGTCGAGGCGAGCAGCCGATCTCGAGCGCGTGCATGGACGGTTCCTGCGGCACCTGTCGCGTGGTGGTGGTGGACGGGCTCGAGTCGCTGACGCCGGCGGACGCCCACGAGAAGGGCACGAAGGCGAACACGGGGGTGCCCGCCGAACAGCGGTTGGGCTGCCAGGCGGGCGTGATTGGCCCCGGCGTGCGGGTGCAGATCATCAATGTGTTGGGCGAGGAACTGGTCGACCCCTGAGCGGCTGACGCCCAGGGGTCGGTTGGTGTTCACGCTTCGCAGTCCACCCGGTCTTTCGTCACGGTGCAGGGCATGTCGGGCAACGCGGTGTGCTCGTCGATAGAGCCCTCGATCGCGCCGAACGGCACCCGCAAGGTCGAGAGGTCGGCGCCTTCGAGTCGGGCGTTGGACATCATCACAAAGGCCGGGTCGGTGTCGTGGTCGGGACCCAGCTCCGCGTTCGTCAAGCGCGCTCCCCGCAAGTCCCAATTCTGCAAGTCGGCATCAAACGGAACGTACTCGTTGAGCGTGGCCCAGCTGAGGTCCGCGCATTGGCCGTTTTTGGTCTCGCGAATGTAGGGAACGGTCACCGTGTTGAGCCCCTCGATGCCCCGGTCGTCGAGGCACGTTCCCGTTGTCGCGTCGTATTGAAAGCGCGGGGTCTGATCGCGGGGGTCCCAGCAGCTGAGGTCCTCTTCGAAGCCGCACGGTGGTGCGGGCGTGCCATCGATGGTGGGGCGTCCGAGGTCGCCCCACGCGCCGCCCGCAAAGGCCACATCCCGGCTGTCTTTCCAGCCGTAGATCGAGACGCCGTGCCACTCGAGGTAGAGGTTGGCGTCGTCCAGTTCGGCCACCGTGAGCTCGTGATGGGTGGTGCGCACCGCATCCGCGGGCCGATGGGGATGACCGATGTGCACGGTGGCGACGTAGCGGTCTCCGGTTTGCGCGATGACCATGCGGTGCACTTCGGCCGAATCGTTCCGCCCGTCGTCGCCGTGATCGGTCCACAAGTCCATGGGGTCGTAGGCGGCCGTTGCGCAATGGAGCACGGGGGCGCCGGACCCGGCCGCCGCTGCGCCATCGGCGTCGATCGCTGCCCACGGTGCGGGCGCCATGACGGGCGCGGCCGCCCCTGGGGCTCCCGGATTGAGTCGCGAACCATCGGCGGGGGCATCGATGGGGGCGTTGGGCGCGGCCTGCATGGTGTGGTCGCAGCCGATCAGCGCAAGGGTGAAGAGAACGGGTTTCATGGGGACCTCCTGTGTGGTGTCTGCATCCAAGAGAACCCGGTGGGTGAGTAAAGTGAATCGGTATTTTACGAAGTGTATTGTTTGGTATATACGAACAATATGCTCGACCTGGAAAACCTTCGGTGTTTTGAGGCCGCCGCCGTGCACCTCAACTTTCGTGCGGCCGCCAATCAAGTGGGCCTGTCGCCGGCGGCCTTCAGCGAGCGCGTGCGGCGGCTGGAGGACGACCTGGGGTGCGCGGTGTTCGCCCGGACGACCCGCAGCGTCAAGCTGACTCCTGCGGGAGAACGCTTGCTCCCCCAGGCCCGAAGGGTGCTGACGGAGGCCCAGCGGTGCGAAGATTTGCTCCGGGAGGGCGGCCCAGCTCCGTACGAGTTGACCATTGGCACCCGGTTTGAGTTGGGCATGTCCTGGGTCATGCCGGCCCTCGAGGCCCAGGCCGATGTTCGGCCCGAACAGACCCTTCATCTGTATTTTTCGGAAGGGCCCGCCATCGTCTCGGCGCTGATGAGGGGGCAGCTCGATGCCATCATTGGGAGCATGCGGCTGGAGTCGCCGCGGCTTCGGTACCTGCCGCTTCACGAAGAGCGCTACTGTTTTGTTGCCGCACCCGATCTGCTCGCGCGGTCGCCGCTCGTCGAGCCCGCGGATGCGGCCCGCCACACGCTGGTCGATACCGGACCCGGCTTGTCGCTGTTCCGGTATTGGGCCGACCGCGCGCCCCACAGCGAGCGGTGGCGATTTGGTGCGCACCTGCATCTGGGCGCCATCGCACCGATTCGGCGATGGGTGGTCGCGGGCCGCGGGGTCGCGGTGTTGCCGGACTACTTCATTCGGCCCGACATCGAGGCGGGGCGCTTGGTGCCGGTGTTGACCGGTGTGGAGCCGCGAACCGATTGGTTTCGACTGGTCTGGCTGGACGGCCACCTGCGAACCGCGGAGCTCGAGGCCTTTGGAGGGTTCTTGCGGGATCGGCCGCTGCAGTAGGCCTACGCGACGGGACCCCGCCGCCGGCGAAGCGCCAGTCCAAAGAGCGCCCCGATGCCCAGCCATGCGCCGGTGGATGCGCTTCCGTGGGCGCAGGCGCATCCGCGGACCACGGTGTCGCTTCGCCCCGCGGAGCCCACGATGATGCCGGAGTCCGTGGCCGTGGCATCGGGCGTTCCCGAGTCGACCGGCGGCGCGCCCGTTTCAGGGTCGAATTCGCCGGTATCGGGGGCCGTGGTGACGTCGTTGTCGCACCCCGCGGGGATGGATTGGTCTCTGCGGTACAAAAAGCCCGCGTACGCATGCTCGAGGTCAACGGGTTCGACGCAGTTGCAGTTGCTGTCAATGCCGTCATCCGCGACTTCGATGCCACCACCGGAGTTCACGGCTTCGTCGTAGTCGTTGCAGTCCGAATACGCGGTTCCGGATCCCAGTCGGTCCCAGGCTTCGAAATCGCCGTCGAAGTCGCTGTTTGGAGCGGAGCCGCACCGTTGGATGGTGGCGTTTTCGTTCCATTCAAACTCGGCACCCAAGTCGTCAAACCATTGCGTCCTCTGCGCGTCTGTCGGGAGCAGGTCGTTGGATGGGGACTCAAACAGAACGGAATGAGCGTCGACGGGCAGCACCGCGGACCAGTCGGGGGCTGCCCACGCCCTCGCGGTGGGGTAGACGGTGGACCCGCGAGCAATGCCGTGAATGGAGTTTCCCGTGGTCACGTTCGTGTTGGAGCCGAACACAATCTTGCACCCGTCCATGATCAACGCGTTGTTGTCTTGGGTGGCTTCGTCGGAGGCTCCGTTGGCGACATCGATATCGGCTGCAAAGCCGAGTTCTTTGCTGCGCGAGTGGAGGGTCAGCTTCGAATCCGACGCGCTGCCCGCGTCGAGGAGTCCACTGAGGCTCATGTTGTCGTTCGAAAACAGCTCGATGCGGCCGCCGTAGATTCCG
>JAYZVA010000012.1:0-21015 GCA_036156175.1 Myxococcota bacterium | reverse complement strand
CACCAACGGTGCGTCGGGACTCAACGAGACGTTGAATCCTTGCCGAGCGCCAGCGATAACTTTCAAGAACGCTTGGGCCATCAGGCGCTGCAGGACTCTTCTTGCTCGCGGTTGGCCAGGTACACTTGGTGCATGCGGCCGGGAAGTGCGCGGCCGATCTCATCGCCCAGGAACGCGCCGGATGCGCAGGCCTCGTTGAGGTCGATGCCGGTGTTCCAGCCCATTGCTTCCAACACGGCGATCAGGTCTTCGGTGGCCGCATTCCCGGCTGCTCCGGGTGCGTAGGGGCAGCCGCCAACCCCCGCGACGGAGCCATCGAAAATTCGAATGCCCTCGTTCAGGCCCGCAATGACGTTGGCCACCGCAGTGCCGCGGGTGTCGTGCATGTGCAGGGCGGTTTGGGCCACGGGGATGCCCGCTTCCGCCACCGCCCGAAGGACCCGCTTGACCTGCGCTGGATTCGCGGCACCGATCGTGTCGCCCAAGACAATGAAGTCGGCCCCCGATTCGAGCAGTGCTTGGCTGAGCCGGATGGTTTGGTTGACGTTGACGCGCCCTTCGTACGGGCACCCAAACACGGTCGAGATGTAGGCTCGGACCGTCAGTCCTTCGGCTTTGGCGTTCTCAATGACGTCTCGTTGAGACGCGAGCGTCTCGCGTTGGGTTCGGTTGAGGTTCTTCTGGTTGTGGGTCTCGGATGCCGAAAGAAAGGTCGCCACGTGGGTCAACCCGCAGTCAATGGCGCGGTCGAGGCCCCGACGGTTTGGAATGAGCCCCCAGTAGCGGACGTCGTCGCGCTCGGGGAGCGACGCCACCACCTCGGCGGCATCGGCCAGTTGGGGAATCCAGCTTGGCCGCACAAAGCTGGTCACTTCGATGTCTTTCATCCCGCTTGCCACCAGCCGGTGAATGAGCTCCACCTTCGCGCGGGTCGAGACCACGGTCTCCTCGTTCTGGAGACCGTCCCGGGGCGACACTTCATAGATGGTCAGGTGGTTGTCGAACTGGGCGTTCATGGAGTGACTGTATCACGTGAAGGGGGTTTGTCGGCCTAATGCCGCCGGCCCATCAAGGAAATCATGATGGCTTTTTGGGCATGCAGTCGATTCTCTGCTTGGTCGAACACGACCGACTGGGGTCCGTCGATGACGTCCGCCGAGACCTCTTCGCCGCGGTGAGCCGGCAAGCAGTGCATGAAGATGGCCTGGGGATTGGCGGCGCTCATCAACGCGGCGTTGACCTCAAACCCCTCGAACCGCTTGAGCCGCTCGGCTGCTTCGTCTTCTTGGCCCATGCTGGCCCACACGTCGGTGTACACGACGTCGGCATTGGCCACCGCGGCACGCGGATCGTCGGTGACGTGGACCGCCGTACCGTGCTCGGCGGCAAACTCCCGGGTGCGGCGCGTCACTTCTGGGTCGGGCGCGTATCCTTTGGGGTGACCCACCGCGACGTTCAGGCCCATTTTGGCGCACCCGTACATGATCGAATGGGCCATGTTGTTTCCGTCGCCGATGTAGGCAAAGGTCAGGCCCTCCAGTCGGCCAAACTTTTCGGACACGGTCTGGAGGTCGGCGAGGACCTGGCACGGATGGTTGAAGTCGGACAGTCCATTGATCACGGGAACGGATGCATGGGCGGCCAGGTCAACGATGTCCGAGTGGCCAAAAACGCGAGCCATGATCCCATCGACGTAGCGGGACAACACCGCCGCAGTGTCGGCAATTGTCTCGCCACGATGGAGTTGGATGTCGGTGGGCCCCAAGTAAAGGCCCTGACCGCCCAGCTGGTAGATCCCGGTCTGGAAGCTCACTCGAGTGCGCAGTGAAGGCTTTTGAAAGATCATGGCCAAGGTCTGGCCTTCGCACGCATCGTTGTAGGCTCGGGGGTTTCGCTTCACGTCGTGGGCCAGCCCCAGGAGGGCTCTGAGTTCCTCTCCAGAGAAATCGGCGAGAGAGACAAAATGATTGGGCATGGAAACCTCGATGAAGGGTGCTCGGACACCTTAGTCCGATCGGCCTCCCTTCGTCACCTCGCGGGGGATGGATTCAACCACCGCCAAGCGGGTACCGTCACGAACGAAACCGCCGCCAGCCAAGCCGCCAGGCATCCGGCCATTGCGCCAACGGCTGGAATGGCCCATGCGGCCACCCACGCAAACATGCTCACGCTGGTCCCGCCCAACATCATCGGCCCAATGGCACCGGCGCCCACTGCCTCGCCGTGGCTGAGCCAGAGCGACACCATGGTGGTCATGTAGATCGCGGGGAAGACGGCGGCGAGGCCCGCGATCAGCGGTGTCCCTTTCGTGCCCAGCCACACCGACAGTCCAATCGCCAGCCCGGCGAGCGCGCCACGGGCGACAAGGGTGATTGGTCCAACGCGTCGGCGCTGCTTGGGGGAGGGGGGGTTCCGGTGGCACGCCCAGATGCCCGTGGCCGCGCTCACCCCCATGACCGTGAACGAGGCCAGTCCAAGGCCGCCTTCGAGCGCTCGACCAAGAGACACGAAGAGTGCAGCCAGCATCCCCCAGCCCACCAACGCGACGGTCAACGTGGTGAGCAGTCGAACGGTGCTGGGCCAGGACGGCAGTCGCGGGGGAACCAGGCGCCAAACGAACAAAAATAGTGAGTTCAGCAGCATGCCAATGGGCGTGATGAACAACGCCCCTTGAAAGTCTGGGATCGTCGGTGACGCGGAATACAGACCGACCGACGCTGGAATGATGGTCGTCGGAAGCGATCCGATCAGCCCGCCTTTCTTGCCTCCCATCCGCTCGATTGCCACCGTCACACCGATGGCCACTGCGCTGGCAAAGAGGGCTGGCAATATCCAAGGTGGCATGGCCGAGAGCCTATCCGAAAACAGTCCCGCCCCGAAGCCGCGGGGGCTTCGGGGCGGGAGTAAAGTGACCCCTACGGGATTCGAACCCGTGTTGCCGGGATGAAAACCCGGTGTCCTGACCTGACTAGACGAAGGGGTCTGAAAGAGTGGGCCGCATTGGACTCGAACCAATGGCCCTCGGCTTAAAAGGCCGGTGCTCTACCAACTGAGCTAGCGGCCCAAGAGCATGACGGTCTTAACTGGGGTTCCCCCTATGTGTCAAAGGAGTCCGTCTGGAAAAGTTGATCGCGGGGAATCACTTCTTTCCGGCCGGGCCCAACGCTGATGAGTCCAGCGCGAACGCCGACCAACTGCTCGATCCGCTCGACATAGGCTCGGGCGTTCGCTGGGAGGTCTTCCCAGCGCCGGCACTGAGTGATGTCTTCTGACCACCCGGGGAGGGTTTCATAAATCGGTGCGCCCTCAAAGCGATCGCCGCCTTCAACGGGTTCGTGGTCCACGCCAATTCGGATCTCGGGCAGTCCGCTCAAGACGTCGAGCTTGGTCAAGCACAGCTGGGTCACGCTGTTCAATCGACACGCATGCCGCACCATCGGCGCGTCAAACCAACCGCACGACCGGGGTCGGCCCGTGGTCGCACCGAACTCCCCGCCCTTCGATCGCAGCGCTTCCTCTTCGGATTCGCTGAGTCGGGTGGGAAACGGCCCCGAGCCCACGCGGGTTGCGTAGGCCTTTGCGATGCCGACGATGTTGTGCAGGTCCCTCGGGCCAACGCCGGTGCCCGCCGCTGCATTCCCGGCCACTGTGTTGGACGACGTCACAAATGGGTAGGTCCCGTGGTCGACGTCCAAGTACGTGCCCTGGGCTCCCTCAAACAAGATGGACTCTCCGGCGTCGATGGCATCGTGCAGCACGTCCACGCCGTCGCGAATGAACGGCTTCAATCGCTGCGCCAATGGGCGGGCCCATTCCACGAGCTCGTCGGCTGTGAGCACGTCGGCGCCGTACCAGTCGGAGAAGATGCGGTTTTTCTCGGACAGTGTGCCCTGAATGTGCCGCCGAAACCGCTCGAGGTCGAGCAAGGCGCCCGCGCGGATTCCCCGTCGAGCCACTTTGTCCTCGTACGCCGGACCGATTCCTTTCTTGGTCGTGCCGATCATCGCACCGCCGAGTGCTTGTTCCCTCAAGCCATCCAAGGTTCGATGGATGGGCAGCACAAGGTGAGCATCGGCACTCAGCAGCAAGGACTCTGGGGTGATGGAGCGGCCCCGTTCTTCAAGCTGGTCCATCTCGCGCACCAACACCTCCGGATCAACGACGACGCCGTTGCCCACGATGCACGTCGTGTTCGGCTGCAGGATGCCGCTGGGGATCAAGTGAAGGATGACGGTTTCCCCGTTCACGACGAGCGTGTGACCCGCATTATTTCCACCTTGAAAACGGACCACGTGCCGCGCGTTGGCCGCCAGCAGGTCGACAATCTTGCCTTTCCCTTCGTCGCCCCATTGGAGACCGACGACAACTGTATTCTTGCTTGGCGACACGTCTGTCTCCCTTTGGTTCGATGGCGACCGGGTTGGGGCGACCGGGTTGGGGCGACCGGGTTGGGGCGACCGGGCCCTAACGAGTGGGGAGGATCAGCGCACGTTTCGCAGTCCCGCTTTGGCGCGGCTGTTGGTTTTGTCAATTCGGAGCACGGTCTGGTACTCCCGCCCCGCGTTCAGGCCCATGCCCAGGTTCAGGTAGAGGTCCGCGAGACTCAGCCGGATTTCGACGTTTTTTGGCGACTTTGACGATGCCGTTCGAAGCAATTTGAGCGCCTTGCGTTGGTCGTTTTCGACGCGAAGGACCAATGTTGCAAGTCGGAAATAAGGAAGACCATCGGCCGGCTCCAGGTCGCAGGCTCGTTGGTAGTTGTAGATGGCTTCCTTGAAGTTTTGGAAGCTTTCCGCACTCTCGCCCGCTTGCACAAACTGCACGGCGGCGCTCGAACTCGCTTCGGACCGGGCCAGCTCGTACAGCGCGCGGTATTCGGCGTTCCCGTCGTCGAACTGCACGGCGAGGTGGAGGGACGACACGGCTTTGGCGATGTTGCCCGCCTGGTAGTCGGCTTGACCCTGTTCGAAGTAGCGTTTGGCCCGTGAGTTGCGGCCACGGGCTTGCTCCCGAAGCTTCTGGATGGCGCGGGTACGCGGGTCCATGGTCTTCCGCGCCATTCGTTCCCGTGCCCGCTCCCGCGCTGCCCGCTCTTCGGGTGAAAGCTTTCGTTTCTTCCGCTTGCGCGGCGGTGCATCGGCGGTTTTTGAGGATCGGTTTCGCTTCTGGTCCTCCGCTTCCGCCACTGCCAGGAGGTCTTTGTTGTCCCGGTCAAAGCGCCGGCGTCGGTCCGCGTCCGACAAGACTTTGTACGCCTTGGTGATGTTGACAAACACCACCTCAAGCTTGTCTTTGTACTCGCCCAGTTCGCGCCGGAAATGCCGGTCCGGGTGCCATTCCCGAGACAGTTGGTAGTACGCCGCCTGGATGGAAGCTTGATCCGCGCTCGGCGAGAGGCCAAGAATGGCGTAGTGGTTGCCCGCCCTTGCGAAAGCGCTCAGCCGGTCAATCTGGCGGCGTTCAGAGTCTGAGAGTGGTTCAGCGGCCATACACGATCAGCATAACGAAAGATGACATCGGACTGCTATTCGTCTGGGGCACCCTTGGCAGCACGAGGGTGCGCCGAGCGGTATACACTGAGCAAATGAGCGGCGTCGACATGGGTGTACCGCTGGGTGGTTGACAACGATGCGTGGCCGAGTTGTTCCTGGATGGTGCGGAGATCCGCTCCTGAGCCGAGCAAATGAGTGGCGCAACTGTGTCGCAGCGCGTGGGGGTGAAGCCCCGTGACGCCGTTGACGACCCCCGCTTCCCGGACGACCCGCCAAGCGGAGCGTGCGCTCAGCCGGCGGCGATAACGGTTCAGAAACAGCGGTCCGTCGGGGTCACGAACCCGCAGCCATTGGTCGAGTGCTGCCGCTGCTGGGGGGCCATAGGGCACCACTCGCTCCTTCTTGCCCTTGCCCATCACCCGCACCAAACGGTTGGTCGTGTCGAGGTCCAAGACGTCCAACGCAACGGCCTCCGATACCCGCAGCCCCGCGCCGTAGATCAGCTCCAAGAGCGCGCGGTTTCGGCTGTGAAACCAGCCGGATTGATGCGGGTTTTCCACCACGGACGCGGCTTCTGGAACATCCAAAAAGCGGGGAGTCTTCTGGGGTATTTTTGGATTTTTCAGTCGGGCTGCTGGATTGGATTCGATGTGGTGTTGGCGGATCATCCATCGATAAAAACTGCGCACCGCGGCGACGTTCCGTGCCATCGTTGATGGCGCCAAGACGCGACCATTGGGGCGTCCGCGTGTTCGCGTCGCCGACAACCATGCGCGAAGGTCGGTCAGGGTGGCCGTCTGAAGCGTTTGTCGCCGATCGCGAAGGAAGTCTGAGAGTCCGCTGAGGTTGGCGACGTAGGCCCGCAGGGTGTGCGGAGAGTAGCCCCGTTCGTCGCGCAGGTAAGTCGTCCAATCGCGGAGGTGTGGGTCCATACGCACCACGTTACACTCTGGACACGTCAAGTGACAAACATCTTTTTCGGCCTTCGGCCGGAATAGCGAGGGCTTGCGAACCCTTCTTCTGGGGGGTACAGCGGCCGACGGGATAGGGGCGCGACCGGCCATTTTGGCGAGCCCCAGCTCAGCTCCACGCAGAGGTAGGTAGTCCACATGGGTACATCACTGGTCATCGTCGAGTCTCCGGCTAAAGCACGGACCATCTCCAAGTTTCTTGGCAATGACTACCAAGTCGAGGCATCGATTGGGCACATTCGCGACTTGGTGACCCGGGTCTCCGACCTGCCGCCCAGCCAGCAGAAACAGCCGGGCGCCAAGCTCGGCGTCGACACCGACAACGGATTCGTGCCTTACTACATCGTGCCCAAAGACAAAAAGGCGCAGGTGAAGGCGTTGCGCCAGCAGGTGAAGGATGCGACGGCGCTCTACCTGGCCACCGATGAAGACCGCGAAGGAGAGAGCATCAGCTGGCACTTGCTGCAGGTGCTGAAGCCCGACATTCCGGTGTATCGGCTCGTGTTCCACGAGATCACGGTGTCGGCCATCAAGAAAGCGTTGGCATCGCCAAGAGAAGTCGACGAAAGCCTCGTGAAGGCCCAAGAGGCGCGTCGGATCGTCGACCGCTTGTTTGGGTATCCGGTCTCGGAACTGTTGTGGCGAAAAGTCGGCCCCAACTTGTCAGCCGGCCGGGTGCAGTCCGTTGCCGTGCGACTGGTGGTGGACCGCGAGCGCGCACGGATGGCGCACGTCTCCGCCGACTGGTGGGACATCCGGGGCCCGTTCATTCACGGTCTCGGGCAGGTCGAGGCGCACCTGACGCAGTGGAAGGGCTCGTCGATTGCGACGGGGCGCAACTTCAACGCAGATGGACAGCTCAAGGGCAAGGGGCTGGTGGTGCTCGGCGAGGCCGAAGCGAAGGCTGCCGTGGCTGCGCTGAAAGCGGGCAGCGCTACAGTCCAGTCGGTCGATGAGCGTCCATACATCGATCGCCCGGCGCCGCCGTTCACAACGTCGACGATGCAGCAGGAGGCCAACCGACGGTTCAAGTGGGCCGCCCGCAAGACAATGAACACGGCGCAGCGGCTCTACGAAAACGGGTGGATCACCTACATGCGAACCGACTCGGTCGCCCTGTCCAAGCAGGCCATTTCCGCGGCCCGCGGGTTGATCGGAGACGAGTACGGCACGAAATACCTTCCGGATTCGCCCCGCGTCTACAAGAGCAAGGCCAAAAACGCGCAGGAGGCGCATGAAGCCATCCGTCCAGCGGGCGACCAGTTCCGGTCGCTGCAGGAAGCTGCTGGGGCGCTCGACTCGGACCAACGGCGTTTGTACGAACTCATCTGGAAACGGACGGTCGGTTGCCAAATGGCCGATGCCCGGGGCCGAACCATCACCGTGCGGATTGCGGCGGGCGACGGGACCTTCGAGGCCAAGGGTAAGACGATCGATTTCGCCGGATACCGCCTCGCCTATGTGGCCGGGTCGGACGACCCCGAGGCTGCAGCCATGGACGCCGAACGGATCCTTCCGCCCGTGGAAGCGGGCGATGTCCTGGAGGTGGGAGATCTGGAAGCCAAGGGGCATGCCACCAAGCCGCCACCCCGTCTGACCGAGGCGGCCCTGGTCAAGGAACTCGAAGAGCGGGGCATTGGCCGGCCCTCAACGTACGCATCGATCATCGATACGATATTGCGCCGAGAGTACGTCTTCAAGAAAGGCTCGGCGTTGGTTCCCACCTGGACGGCTGTTGCGGTCACCCGCCTGCTCGAGTCGGAACACTTTCGGTGGCTGGTTGACTACGAGTTCACGGCCCAGATGGAAAACCAGCTCGACGAGATTGCGGTCGGAGAGGGGAACCGCGACGAGTACCTGGAGCGGTTCTGGGACTCACTCAAGAACTCGGTTGAGCAAGGGACAGCGACGATTGACCCTCGCGACGTCTGTACCTTGGACATCGGGCTGGTTGAAGACGCCGATGCCAAGAAGCTGAGTGTCGACGCGGGCACCCCCATTGTGGTGCGCGTTGGCAAGTATGGCCCCTTTCTTCAGGCCGGTGAGCGGACCGCAAACTTGCCAGATGACTTGGCGCCGGATGAACTCTCGCTGACGAAGGCCATCGATTTGTTGAGCGGACCGAAGGTGCTCGGCGTGAGCGACGAAACCGGTCAAGAAGTGCTCCTCGCGAACGGTCGGTTTGGTTGGTACGTCCAGCTGGGCGACAACGAGCAAGAGGGCAAGCCGCGTCGCAAGAGCGTCCCTCGCGGAATCAAACCCGAAGCGGTTGACTTCGAACTGGGAGCGGCGCTGCTCAGCCTCCCCCGCGACGTGGGGGTTCACCCCGAAACGGGCGAAGCGATCGTCGCCGATTACGGGCGGTACGGACCGTATGTGAAGTCCGGAAAGGAAACCCGAAGCATTCGGGACAAAAACCCCATGAAAGTCCTCGACATCACGGTCGAAGAAGCCGTCGAAATGTTGGCGAAGCCGAAGGGGCGGAAAGGTGCAGAAGTCCTCAAGGAAATGGGGGAGGACCCGAAGACCAAGAAGGCCATCAAGCTGATGGATGGACGGTACGGACCGTATGTGACCGACGGGGACACCAATGCTTCCTTGGGCAAGGCGCACAGCGCTGAAAGCCTCACCCTTGAAGCCGCCGTCGAACTGATCCGAGAACGCGAGAAAGCGCCCAAACGGAAGCGCCCCACCCGCCGCCGAAAGAAGTAAAGGCGGCTGGACTCAGTAGAACAAAAAGCCCCACTCGCGCTCGACCATCCGCCGGGCGTCACCGTCGAGGTGGGGGAGTCGTTCAAACAGGGCCATTGACGCCACCCTCCGGACGTCCTCGAATGAAATCGCGGCCATTCCGTGTTGGTCCAGCGGCTTTTCGATGGACGACAACACTTGGTTGACGCGCTCCAAGCTCGCCTCATCGAGGTGGCCAAGGTCCACGAGCGCGTCGAGCAACGCGCTCGCGCGGCTATCCAACTCGAGAATGGGTGGAAACGGAGTGGGCTGGCTCACGGTCACCTCCGAAGGGAGACACGATGGCCGGGTAACCGCACCACCCAGTCCGTCAACTCGAGCTCGGTCAAGTGGGCGGTCACGGTGGGGATGGGAAGCCCCGTGCAGCGCGCAATGTGATCGGCGGAGTCACCGGTGTCGAGGGCGCGAAGAATGGCCCGTTTGTCTGCGCACGGGTGCCGCAGAGCCGTCCTGTTCCGTGGGGTAAGGTTGAGCACGCCGCACACGTCTTCGGCGTGCCGAACCGGCGTGGCGCCGTCCACGAGCAGTCGGTTGCACCCCGCGTTTGATCCGTCGAGGGGGTGACCGGGGACCACCATGACTTCGCGCCCGTGATTGAGGGCATGCCTCGCCGTGATCAGGCTTCCGGAGCGTTCGCTGGCCTCCACAACAACGGTGCCCAATGCCAGACCCGCGACCACGCGGTTTCTCTGGGGAAACGTCCACTTTGATGCCGGGTAATCCGGTAGAAATTCACTCAATACCAGTCCACCCGCATCGACAATGCACGCCATCGCCTTTCGCTTCGACCCCTTCATGGCGGAAGCGAGGCCCTGTCCCAACACCGCCACCGTCCTGTCTGGCGCCGTCATGTGCACCGCATGGTCGATGCCGTAGGCCAAGCCACTGACCGTCACGGCGCCGGCCTCGGTCAGCCCTTTTGCCAGCTCATTGGCCATGCGTTGGCCCCTCCCCGTGCACCGTCGCGCCCCCACGAGGGCCACGCAAGGCTCGCGCAGCAGCGCCAAGTTGCCCATGAAGAACAGCACGCCGGGGCTGAACGGGAGGGGCCGGAGCTGGGCGGGAAAATCCGCAGAATCAAATGAGACGAAGGGTTGGGGCGAGGTCGCAGGGACCTGCCGGTTGAAAACCGCCTGATGCCGACGGGACAATCCCTTTCTGGTCAGCTGCCGTGCGGTGATCGGCGGTGTGAGGTCAGACAGGTCCAGTCGCCCGCTCAACGAAGCGACGCTGGACCAAAACGCGGTCAGTGCATGCATGGGAACCCCAAGGGTACCCGCGTGAAACCAAGACGAACGGTTCCTTGCTCACGACGCGCAGCGCCGGCAAGTGTCAGTTCATTCGCGTGACGATCTCCGAACCCACTGGGATGGTTCGGCTGGCATCGGTGACCACTGCGGTGGCGGAGTAGTCATCGACGCGCACCACCACCAAGCGGCCAATGACGCTTGGCGGGAGCATGGGGTCGGGTCGGCGGGTATCGACAACTTCGTCTTGTCGTGAGACAACATAAAAGCTGTTTCCGACCCGAACGCCGTCCGCTCTTCCCCGGTCAATGAACACGGTCTCGCCGGTCGTGGACAGCACCTGTTCTTGCGACATCCTCGCCACGATCTGGCCCTCAAGGTCGCCGGAAGGCGGACCCACTTCCAGTTCGACGGTGATGGGCATGGCCGGACCGACCATGTCGCCGCGCTCGAGCTCTTGGTACGACTCCCGAACGGTGGCGCTCAGGTAGTCTCCGTACTTGTGGACGACTTTGAGTTCGCCAACGATGCGGTAGAGGTTGCCGTATTTTTGCCGGCGGATTTTGGGGTGCCGAACCCGGCGTTTGGTTTTGCGAAACACGGAGAGAATGTCGCCGCACTCGTAGGCATCCGGATCATCGACACGGACGTACACCAGGTCGTCTTCGGCCAACATGGTCGACGGTGACCGGGATTTGGCCACCTCGCCGAAGACCTCGAGGTTCCGCTTCCGTCGCAGGAATGCCGGGGCGATGTAGCGGTCGGCTTCGATGGTGTCACTGAACCGCACATCCGGGCCGCATTCCACTTCGACTTCGGCGAAGTCCAACCCGTCGACGCTGAATCCATCCCGCTCGGTTTCCAGTTCGACACTGGGTGGTTCGATGAGCGACCCCATTCGGAACACGATTCGGTTTCCTGGGTAAATCCAGTGGGGGTTGGTGATGTAGTCGTTGATCGACCACAACCGCGGCCAGTAGTAGGGGTTGCCCAAGAACGCTTGTGCGATCTCCCAGAGGGTATCGCCGGGCGCCACCAAATAGAACTCTGGAGAGCCGCCTTGAGCGGTGGGAACTGCCTGCAGGTCGGTGCCCGAGCCCGTGTACATTTCGATCTGGTCTGCGGACGCAGTCCCAAGGCCGAGAAACAATGCTGTGATGAAGGTCCACATGGGTACTTCTCCGAACGACTTACGATCTCAATGAATCAGGGGTCCTGTCAAGCGTTCAACGCGGTTCTGTGCGGCCATAGTCGTCTTCGTGGCGAACCACGTCCCCCAACTCAGGCGTGGATACTTCGAGCACTTCGACGTCGGTCACGGCGCCCATTCGATGCTTACGGTGCGGTTGAATGTGGGCCACCATCCCCTTGGTCAGGGTGTGGGTGACCATTTCGCCCGCATCGTTTTCAAGCTCAAACGCCATCGTGCCGCTCAATATGCGAATGGTCTCATCTTTAATTTCATGGTGCTGCAGCGACAGACGATGCCCGGCGCGAATGCACAGGATCTTCCCAACATACCGATCGGTTTCCGCCCAAATTTCTTCGTGTCCCCACGGTTTGTCCACGCGTCGTGTCATGGGGCCTCGGTGACCATCAGGTCGCGGGTTCCGAGGGTGCGGGCGAGGTCGGTTCGGGCCTTCGCTGCCGCATCTTTGGTCGGGTAAGGACCGACCTTGACTCGGTACCAGTTCTGCCCCCGAATCAGTGCCGCAACTCGGTACGCTTTCAGGTCACGTTCTTGCAGCTTGGAGACCCGAGCGTCGGCATCGGTTGCAGATTCGTAGCTGGCGATTTGCACCGACCACCCCGAGGAAGGAACCGGTGCGCTCTTGGGCGGGTCGGGTGGGGGCGTCTGGGTTGCCTCGGGCGCCGGCCGCACTTCCGTGGGAACGGGTTCTGGAGCGGTCGTGGGCGGCACCGGTGGCGGTTCGCCTTCATTGAGCGTCTCGGGAAACGCCAGAGGTGGCGCCGCAGCCTGTGCGGACTCCACTTCTCGAAGAAGCGCTTCGAGCGCATCTTCGCGGTTCGGATCGGGCAAGACCGTCGAGGCGTCGGCGAGCACAGGCGCATCGGTTTGGCCTCGTCCAACCTGCAGCCCAACAAAGAAGGCCAACAATGCGATCGCCAATGTCGCTGCCCCCAAGGCAGCGAGGTGCCCTCGAGTGATCCAGATCTCGCGTCCGTTTTGCGTGTGCACCCAATCAGCCATTGATGAATCCATCATATTGAGTTTTGGCCATCTCGTCTTTGACGGGCATCACCAAAACCGTGGCTTCTTCCACCACCGCCGATCGCCATGTCCCGATTTCGTGCGCCAGCTGGTCCAGTGCGGATTGAATGAACCGCTGTTCGTTCGCGATCAAGCCGACCGATAAAACGGCGCGTTGGCGATCGGCAAGGTGGCCGACTTCGGCCACGGTGAAGTTCTTTTTGGCCCGAATCCGATCGCGGATCTGCGCAACTGACTTCCGCTTCTGCTTCAGCGACTGCGACCCCGGAACGCGCACGCCGAGACGCAGAACACCGACCCAGTTCGATTCATCCGGCGCGGCAAAATACACGGTTGTTGCCTTTGGTTAGCGGGCTTCTTCCTGAACGAAGGTCTCGAGGAGGTCGCCGACCTTGATGTCGTTGAACCCTTCGAGGTTCATTCCGCATTCGTAGCCCTTTTCGACTTCCCGAACGTCGTCCTTGAAGCGCCGAAGGCTCGCCAGCTTTCCAGTCCAGAGGATCACGCCATCCCGAAGAAGGCGGACTTGGTGGCTTCGAGCAATCGAGCCTTCTTGGACCCGGACACCGGCAACCGTACCCACCTTGGGCACGTTGAACGTCTCCCGGATTTCCGCGATTCCCTTGACGATCTCCTTGATCTCGGGCTCGAGGAGGCCCTTCATCGCAGCCTCGACGTCCTCGATGGCTTCATAGATGACGCTGTAGGTACGGATCTGGATCGCGTATTCGTCGGCCAGGTGGCGCGCCTTGGAGTCCGGTCGGACGTTGAAACCGATGATGACGGCGCCGTAGGTTTGCGCGAGGGTGACATCGGACTCGGACACCCCACCAACGGCAGCGTGGAGGAACTTCACCGTTGCCCCCTCGACATCGATTTGGTCGAATGATGCCTTGATGGCCTCGAGTGTTCCGTTCACGTCCGCCTTGACGACCAGATTCAGCTGGACCTTCTCGCCTTCGGAAGCCTGCGCCAACAGCTCTTCGAGGCTGACGGAGCGGGGTCCGGACTGCGCCTTGCGGCGTTCGGTTTCGATCCGATGGTCGACCAGCGCCCGCGCCGCCTTGTCCCCTTCGACGACGACGAAGTTGTCGCCAGCGCTTGGGACGTCTTGGATGCCGATGATTTCGATTGGGCTGGATGGACCCGCGGATTTAATGCGGGTTCCCGTGTAATCGGTGATGGCGCGCACCCGGCCCCAGACCGTGCCCAGCACGACGGTATCGCCTTGGTTGAGGGTTCCGTTCTGCACGAGCAGCGTTGCGACGGGTCCGCGACCCTTTTCAACCCGGGCCTCGAGAACCGTACCGTCGGCGTGCCGCTCGGGGTTGGCGGAGTACTCCGCGACCTCGGCCAGCAGCGCAATGTTGGCGAGCAGGTCATCGAGCCCATCGCCCTTGAGTGCCGACACGTTGCACATGATGGTGTCCCCGCCGTATTCCTCGGGTACGAGCTCGTGTTCCATCAGGGCTTGGCGAACTTGATTGGGGTCGACGCCGGGCTTGTCGCACTTGTTCACGGCCACCAAGATCTGCACGCCAGCGGCTTTCGAGTGGTTGATGGCTTCGACGGTCTGCGGCATGATGCCGTCGTCGGCGGCCACCACCAAGACGACGATGTCGGTGACCTGGGCACCCCGGGACCGCATCTCGGTGAACGCGGCGTGGCCGGGGGTGTCGATGAAGGTGATGGTCTGGCCTTCGTGCTCGACTTGGTACGCCGCCGTGTGCTGCGTGATCCCGCCAGCCTCGCCGGCGGCCACGTTGGCACGGCGGATGGTGTCCAGCAATGTGGTCTTCCCGTGGTCGACGTGGCCCATGATGGTCACCACCGGTGGGCGGGTCACCTGGCCTTCGTCGCCATCGCTCTCTTCGACCTGGATCATGTGGTCGTCTTCCGAGAACGTCGTGTTGACGATCTCGAACTCGAATTCCTCCGCAACCAGCTGGGCGGTTTCCAAGTCAAGTTCGTCGTTCGCAGTGGCCATTTGGCCCATGCCAATCAACTTTTTGATCAGGAGTCCGGTCTTGACGCTCATCCCATGGGCCAGGGCCGCGACGGTGATCGAGCCGTCGACTTCGACGCGGCGCTTGATGGCCTTGGCCTGAGGGCTGGTTTTCTTCGGGCCCGACATTTTCCGGGTCCGTCGTCTCCGACGGTGGGCCGCGGGAATGTCGTCCATGTACATTTCGACGCGAGTGCGGCGGGACTCCCGGCGCCGAGGGCGCCCAGCGCTGCGCTTTTGCTCGTCGTCCTCGCCGGTCCGCGCAGGGCGGGTGCCCGGGGCACCCGTGCCGGTGGTCTGGTCCTTCCATTTTTTCTGGCGTTCGGCCTCGCGGGCGGCTTCGTTGGCCTTTCGAGCCGCTTCCGGGTTCGACGGATCGTAGCCCGGCGGTGGTTTGACAACAGCGGAACCGAGTCCAGTGAACCGCTTCGCCTCAGGCTTCGGCTCGGCGCCGAGTCGCGGCAATGTCTTGCCGGGGGAGCCGTCTGCTCGCGGTAGGCCCTTGGCCAGCGACTCTGCAGCCTCCGGCGCGGATGAATCGGCCTCCGCCGTACCTTCCGCAGGGGCATCGACCGCCGCTTCGTCCGCAGTGTTGGTCGTGGCACCCGCATCGGCGGACGCTGCAACCGTCGCCTCCGAGCTCGCAGCTTCGGCGGGTTCTGCCGCCTCGGCGGTCGGCGTTGCGTCGGCTTCGGCCGCGGCGTCTGCGGGTTCCGCTTTGGCCGCAGTCTTTTCATTGCCTTTGGCGTCTTCCGGTGCCTGCTCTTTTTGGGGCGCCGTCTCGGTCGCCTCTGCAGCGGCCTCCGCAACCGGCTCTGCTGCGGCGTCGGCTTCGGCGGCCGCGGGGGACTCCTCGGCCTTTGGCGCGGCGTCCTTGGTTGCGGCAGCTTGTGTGGGCAGCGTCGGCGGTGCGGCCGGTGCCGGTGCCTCGACTTTCTTGCGTCGACGGATGACGCGGGCTCCGACCCGAGTGGATACGCCTTGGCCGGTCTTCGCGGTTTCTTCGCCCGCGGTTCGTCGCGTGGTGGTTTGCGTACGATTGAGCCGTTCGATGAGGTCCTTTGTCGACATGCGTTTCCTTTAAGTCTCGTCGTGGCGGACTGTTGTTGCCTGAACTGCGTTCGGGCTCGGTGAGCCACCAGCGAATGTCCCGCAAACGAAGGTTTGGGAATCCCGGGAAACTAACCCCACCTGTCCCAGGCACGCAAGCTCCGAAGTAGGCCATGCGTCGAGCGGCCAGCGTTTATTTTCAACTCCAAACACGGACCTTGGTCCAAGATTTGGCTCATCAGAGCGTGGTCGAGCTGAAAAACACACGTTGAAGCTTCGTAAATTGTGGTTTTATCTGGCATGGCTTCGGCGTTGGGATGCGCGGAGCTGCGAATCGTGAGTGCGGCGTTGTCTGTCGGCCCGGCGGATTTTTTCACCGCCAGCCCGTCGTTCAATGCACGACGCAGGTGCCTGCGCAGGGTGACGATCATCCACGACTCAATCCGCCGCGGAAGTTCAGCCGCTCCGTGGGTCTTGGCTCGGAAGCAACGATGAAAACCGGAGGGACGCCCGACCGCCGCATGGACGCATCGGGGGTGAACCCAGCCGCCACGCCCTTGGGGTGCGCGGCCCACTCCAAGCGAGCCCCCTTCGGTGAGGTGAAGGGGGATCAACTCTTCCGTGTGCGCTCGACTGTGACACGCCAAGCAGCGCCGGAATGTCACTCCTCGTCGGCCTCGGGAGGCAACACCGCATCGGCTTCGACGGGCAGGTCTTCGGCTTCGCTTGGCGCCATCTCTGCTTCGGGCTCAGGCGGCAGCTCCTCGTCGGCTTCGGGCTCGGGCGAGTCCAACCGCGCGCGCTCTTCCAAGATGAGCGATTCCAGAACGGCGCCCGCAGCCTCGATGATTTGTTCCGCGTCTTCGTCTTCGATGTCGAGGATTCCCCCGATCTCGTACGGTTCCGCATCGTACAGCTCCTGCGCGGTCCGGTACCCGTGACGGATGATCAACTCGACCGCCTCTTCGTCGAGGGCGGCGAGTCGGCTCAGCTCGTTGCGGGCCGAAGCGGTGACTTCGGCGTGGCGTGTCTCGGAGAAAATGTCGATTCGCCACCCGGTCAGTTGCGCGGCAAGGCGGACATTTTGACCGCGGCGCCCAATGGCCTTGGACAGTTGGTCGTCGGGGACAATCAACTCCATGCTGTGGGTGTGCTCGTCGATGAACACCCGGCTCACATTTGCCGGAGAGATGGCATGAACGATGAAGCGCGCGGGGTCAGGATGGAACGGAATGATGTCGATGGCTTCACCGCGAAGTTCTTGGACCACGGCTTGTACGCGGGAGCCCTTCAAGCCAACGCAAGCACCGACCGGGTCGACATCGCGGTCCATGCTGGACACGGCGATCTTCGCGCGATGGCCGGGTTCCCGTGCGCAGGCCTCGATTCGAACAATCCCCTCGTAGATTTCCGGGACTTCGAGTTCGAAGAGCTTCATCAACAGGCCCGGGTGCACCCGGCTCAGGACGACCTGCGGCGAGCGCGAGGCACGAGTGATGTCGAGCACGTACGCTTGAATGCGATCGCCTTGGCGGTATGTCTCGGTCTGCACTTGCTCTCGCTTCGGCAGGATGGCCTCCGCGCGACCCAGGTCCACCACGATGTTGCCTTTTTCAAATCGCCGCACGATCCCCGTGATGAGTTCGCCCTTGCGATCCTTGAACTCGTTGAACGTCATCTCACGCTCCGCATCGCGGATCTTCTGGATGATGACCTGCTTTGCGGTCTGCGCAGCGATGCGACCAAGGTCCTCGACGCCAACCTTGATTCCCAAGGAGTCGCCCAGCTCGCACTCGGGGTCTGCAATGCGAGCCAAGTCGATGCTGATCTCGGTTTCGTCGTTGCCCACGGCGTCGACCACGGTGCGGAATTCGAAGAGCTCGACCTCACCAAGGTCTTCATTGAACTGCGCTTCGAGGTCCCGCTCGAGTCCAAACCGCTTTCGTCCGGCGGCGATCATGGCGCTCTCGAGCACTTCAATGAGGATGTCCCGAGGAATGTTTTTTTCGCGGTGCACGGTGTCCACCAAGCGGGCGAGATCGCTGATCATGATTGCGCTCCTTCAAGGGTTGCGGGTTCTGAATTTGAAATTTGCAGGGCGGTGAACTCGTCGAGGTCCAGCACGAGGTGGCCCCAATCGAGCAAGTCCAGCGGAACGCGGTGCCGTTCGCGGTCGACATCAATGAGGATGAAGCCGTCTTCGAAGCCCTGGAGCGTTCCAGAGAATCGCCGGCGCTCGGGGCCAGGAATCAGCCGGAGCTTCGCGCGGTATCCGGCGAAGCGCGCGAAGTCCGCCTCGCTCTGAATCGGACGCTCGATGCCCGGACTCGACACTTCGAGTCGGTACGCGCCCGTCATGGGGTCTTCCACGTCCAACAAGGGAGAAACGGCGCGGCTGATTCGGGCACAATCATCGATGCCAAAGTCGGGTCCGTCGCAGTACAACCGAACGATGTCGCCCCCAACGTCGCCGCTGATCTCAACGGCGATCAGCCGGAAACCCTCCGCTTCGATGGTGGGCTCAACGATCGCGCGGAGCTGGGTCCGGATGTCGATGCGAAGACTGGCTTCCATTGTGTTTGACCAAAAAAAAAGAGCGAGGGGCCGACCGGCCGCTCCACTCTGACGTGTGCGTTCCGAATGTGGCGAGCGTTTATCGCCTGCCCCCCGGACAGTCAAATCCCATCAATGAATGGGCAGCAAGGCCGCGCTGCTGCAGCGTTGCAAGTCGTTGGCGGCGTCCAGTTCCTCCCGGGTCGCCGGATGGCTGCTGGTCTGGATCTCTGCTTCGATGAATGCCGCCACCGCCTCCCGCACTTGCGCGCCCTCCGGAACGCAGCTGCGACTTGCCCAGAACCGGAAGACTGCGGCCCTTCGGTCTTCGTGACTCTCCAAAAACGGTCCTCCGTCACCCATGGGACGTCCCGTGGTCCACGTGGCATCGAGCATGTCGGGCAGTTCTTCGTTGATCCGTTGTTCCATCGCGTTCGCAATCACCGCTTGCTGCCATTCTCTCAGTTCGTATCGAGTGGCGCGAACCACGTCGGCCTTGAACGGCGATAGCTTGCGGCGCCCAATTACTTGGCCGCCCACTTGCACGCAGGCTGCCGTGATGGTGAAGGGAGGGAGGCACCACAGGTATCGCCAGTTGGTGTCCCCGGGGGGATCGATGCGCACGGGTGTTCGTTTGATCTCCATCCACGCGTCATCGTCGAGGATGACGGTGGGCCGATACGGGACTCGGGGAACAAACACGGTCCGACCGTCGCGTCGCCGGCCCTCGCGGTACCCCATGTGCTTGAGGTTTTGAATCAGCTCGCCCCGGCGACGCAGGATTTCCTGCTCGCCGTAGACGGTCATCTCCTCGACCGGCGTGGCCGAAATCGCACCGGTGTCTTCGGGGGAGCCGGTGTCGGCCGCCGCGCCCATCGAGCACAGCAGCAGCCCGCTACTGACCGGAAAACTGAACCGCATCAAACAACAAACTCGGGCTGCGGCAGGCGCCGTTTCGCCACGGGTCGTCGGCGGCCTCCAAGAAGCCACCCATGAGCTCGAAAATGGACCCGCTGATGTTCATCTCGGAGATCGGCGCGACGGGCTCTCCGTGCTCGTACAGCGTTCCCCGAATTCCAAACGAGTAGCGGCCCGTTGCCGGGTTGGAGTTTCCTCCAAGGAATCCATCCACGTGGATGCACCAACCCAAGTCCTTGAGAATCTGCTCGACCGAGCGCCCTCCTCGGGGGACCACCAAGTTCGATGTGCCGGCTGTCGTGGGCTCGACGCCCAGTTTTCGACCGTAGTACACCCCGACCAGCCACTGGGTCAGGCGACCCTGGTCGACGAGGGTGCGCGGAGCGGTGGCTCGGCCATCCGCGTCGTAGCCTCGCGTCCCGAGCCCGCGGGGCAGGTGCGGTTCGTCGAGGAGGGTGAAGGCGGAGGAAGCCACTTGTTGGTCGAGCTTGTCGCTCAGGCAGCTGCGTTGTTCGTAGATTGCGGAACCGGCCATGGGCCCCACCAGCGTCCCGATGATTCGGCTGGCGATGCGGTTCTCCACGAGCATGGGGCCGCGGTTGCTCTTGAGGGGCCCTGCTCCGAGGGCGCCGAGGCCACGGTGGGCCACCTTGTTGGCGACTTCGTCGATCGGTTGGAGGTCTTCGTAGTGGCGCGAGACCGTGTAGTCATACGCCTCGGGCAGGCGGCCGTCGGCATCTTCCATGCTGACCTCGGCACCGTGGCCAAATTCGGTGGTTGCGTGGTGGCCTTCAAACCCATTGGAGGTGACCATGACGGACGAAGACGATCCGCTCCACACAAACCCTTCCGCGCTGCGGAGGTTCCGCGACACGGCTTCCGTGGTGGCGGTTTGCATTCGATTGACCCAGTCCCGGTGGTCCACCGCTGCGGCGTCGTCGACCAAATCGGCGTGACCGAGGTCGGCTGTGCCCATGGTGTCCGGTTCGGGAAGGCGGCGGGCGGGGTCTGGCTCGAGGTGACGGGTGGCCTCAATGGCACGGCGGAGGAAGCCTTCGAGGGCGTCGGCGCGCAGGTCATTGGTGCTGTGGACGGAATACCGCTCATCGACGAACAGCGCGATCGAGCCCGACTTGGACTGCGAATCCTGCCACTTTTCGATGGCGCCGTCCCGTTGCTTGACGTCGGTCCAGGTCCCCGTGGAGGCCCACGCGGTGGCCTCGGATGCACCAAGACGGGTGGCAATCTCGACCATTCGGGCGGCGGTGCTGCGGAGTTCGGAACTCATTGTTCGCCCCCCACCACCAGGCTGGAGACCCGAACGGTGGGCATCCCCTGGCTCACGGGAACCGACTGCCCGTCCTTTCCGCAGGTCCATCCCCCTTCGTCGATGGCCAAGTCGTTGCCGACCATGTCGATTCGAGCGAGCGCGTCCGGGCCGTTTCCAATGATGTTGACGTCTTTGATCGGGGCGCCCAGCTTCCCGTTCTCGATCCGAAAGCCGGTCTTCATGTAGAAGCTGAAGTCACCGCCGCCGATGTGGACGGCCCCGTTCGAGAAGCTGACGCAGTAGATTCCGTTCTCGACACTGGCGATGATTTCCTCGGGGTCGTGGGGGCCAGGCTCCATGACCGTGCTTCGCATCCGAGGCATCGGCGCGTGCCGAAAGCTCTGGCGGCGTCCGGACCCGGTGGGTTTGATTCCGTAGTGCCGCGCCGACAACTCGTCGTGCATGTAGGACCGCAGGATTCCATTTTCCACGAGAACGGTGCGTTCGGTGTGATTGCCCTCGTCG
>JAYZVA010000011.1:0-5773 GCA_036156175.1 Myxococcota bacterium | reverse complement strand
CGACGGGGGATGGCTGGAGCTGATGGTGTTTTGGCTATTGGTATCCGCGATCGGATGCGGGCAGGGCAACCCGCAGACGACGCCTCAGTCTTCACCCATCGCACGAACTTCCGGTGGGGGAGGAACGGTCCAGATGAATGTTGGTTCGGATGGACCCCGGCCGGTCGCCATGGATGCACTTGTCGCGCGGTTTCCCGTCCTGCTGGCCGCCGGAACCAACACGCGCAAAGAAGTGACCACTGCGATGAATGTGGTTCCGGGACCATGCGGTGTGTGCGAAGGTGCATCGCTCGCCCAATGCGCTGTCTCGCACCCGACGGACTGCGACGTCGCCGATGCCATCGCGAAGCGGGCCGTAATTTTGGCCGACGCTGGAATGACCGCAGACAGATTGAAGGTCGCCCTGAACTATCCGGACCAGTGGTTTCCGCGGATGGGCAAAGGGGTCCCCGTGAATGTGACCTTGTTTACCGATTCGAGCTGCCCCTTCCGCACGGAAACCGAAGCGATCCGGGAAGAGCTTGTTCAGCGGTTTGGCGACAAGATTCGCTGGACCATCCAGTCCGCTGCGACGGAACCGCCCGAACCGCGGCTCGGTGTGCGGTCAACACCGACGTGGTTTGTGAACGGTCATCGCTTTCGGGGGTTGCAGTCGGCGCGTAGCCTTGGACGTTTCATCGGATTTGAGCTCATCACGGAACCCGATGAGTAAGGTCAACCCGGGACGGCTCGCAGCCCTAAAGACCTTGATCGCGGTTGAGCGTGGCGATCACGCTGAGGACCGGTTGGCCGAGCTCGCTCCCCCTACGGGTCCAGACCGGGGGTTGTCTTGGCACTTGGCTCTGGGAACACTGCGTTGGCAAGGCGCCATTGACCACGTGCTCGGGCCACTGCTGTCCCGCCCCCTGGCACGGCTCGACCCTGCGGTTCGGTGCGCGCTCCGGATGGGGACCTTCGAGGCACACATGTCCAATGCTCCCGCTCGTGCCGTTGTGCACCAAACCGTAGAAGCGATCAAACGCGTTGGCATGAGGCGGGCATCGGGCATGGTCAATGCCGTCCTGCGGAAGAGCGTCGAGGCACCGCTCTCACCGGATCCGTCGCTTCAGCTGCCCCCTTGGCTCGCGTTGCGGTGGGGTGGTCACACAGAGTGGCTGGCCAGAATCCGAAAACCAGCGCCCCTGTGCATCGCCGGCTCAAACCTCGAGGACCTCGCGCTTCAGCCGGCGACGCTTCAAGGCGGCATCATGAAAGATTTGTGGGTTTTGCCGAGTGGAAGCGGGGCGGTAACCGGAGTTGACGGCTTTGATGATGGACGATTCTGGGTGATGGATGCCGCTGCAGCGAAGGTTGCGGATGCGGTTGTGGCCGCCACCCCCAAGGGCGGCACTGTCTTGGACGCCTGCGCCGCTCCCGGCGGAAAGACCTTCCGCATGACCGCTGCGGGCCTGGCGGTCACGTCTGTCGACCTGAGTGCGGAGCGCATGCAACGGCTGCAACACAATGCCAGCCGGCTCGGCATCCGAGTTCAGACTGCGGTTCACGATTGGCTCACCGGCCCGCTCATTGGTGAGCAGCGGTACGATTCCGTGTTGGTCGATGCACCCTGTACTGGGCTTGGCACCGTTCGGCGCCACCCGGAAATTATCTGGCGTCGACAACCCGGGGACCCGGCCGCCATGAGCATCGCTCAGCGGGCCATCCTTGCCAACGCCGCCAAGCACGTGAAGCCCGGCGGCCGCTTGGTCTACGCAGTGTGCTCGATGGAGCCTGAAGAGGGGACGGAAGTCGCCACTCACCTCGATGGGTGGTCGGTTGAGCATCGATGGGCCAGCGTCCCGCCCGCGGCGGACGAAGACGGATTTCAACTGTTCGTATTGAGGGCAAACGCAACGTGACCAACACCGCCCACGACACCCCAATGATGCGCCAGTACCTCAAGCTGAAGAGCGAGGTCCCGGATGCGTTGCTGTTTTACCGCATGGGCGACTTTTACGAGTTGTTCTTCGAGGACGCCAAGCGGGCAGCGGCGATGCTCGAGCTTACGCTCACCAGCCGCAACTCGAAAGACCCAAACCCGATCCCGATGTGCGGTGTGCCCCATCATGCCGCGGACGGTTACCTCCGCCGGCTGGTTGAGCACGGCGTGAAGGTCGCCATCGCGGAGCAAGTTGAGCCGCCGCCGGGGACGAAGCGAACGCTCATGGAGCGGGAATTGGTCCGAGTGGTGACGCCAGGCGTTCCGTACGACAGCGACCAGATCGACGCACGCGAAGCGTGTTTTTTGGTTGGGTTGGTCGGCCCCGCCCCTTGGGGGCTTGCGTCCTTGGATGTGTCGACCGGTGAGCTTCGCGTGACCGAGTCGCCGGACTTGGAGCGGGCCCTGCGAGAGGTTGCTCGCCTCGAGCCAAGGGAGGTGGTCTTGCCGGAGGCCACCGCGCAAGACCCGAGCGTCGCCGATGGCCTCACGGCCACCACAGTGACCCCCGTGGAGTGCAGTTGGTTCGACGAAGACGCCGCCCGCCGGAACCTAAACGAAGTGCTCGGCACCCACGATCTTTCAGGGTTCGGGTGCGCCGACCAAAGCCAGGCAATTCGGGCCGCCGGGGCCCTGATTTCCTATGCACGCGATACGGCCCGCGTGTCGCTCGATCACGTTCGGGAGGTCCGGGCGTACTCGCTCCAAGGCCACATGGTGATCGACCCCACCACTCGGACAAACCTTGAGCTGTTTCGCCCGCTCAGGGGCACAGGGCGAAAAGGGACCCTCGTTCACCTGATGGATAGAACCTGCACTCCCATGGGTGGGCGATGCCTCCGTGATTGGATGTCGCAGCCGCTGGTGGACCCCCAAGAGATTGCGCTTCGGCAAGATGCCGTCCAGTCTCTAATGGACGGCGCCATCCGCGGCCGTGTGCGGGCCCAGTTGGCCCGGGTGTCGGACCTGGAGCGCCTGGGCACAAAAGCCGCCCAAGGTTTGGCGAATGCCCGCGACTTGCGGGCCCTGGGCCGGTCTCTGGAAGCACTGCCGGAGGTGGTGGACACGGTGGCGGGTTTGGCGCCTTTTCGTTCGGGCCTACCGGACGATACCCTTCAAGACGTCGGCGCGCAGATTCTCCGGACGATCGTGCCCGACCCCCCCGTGGGTACGTCCGATGGAAACATCATCGCTCGGGGTGTACACCCGGACCTCGATGAGTTGGTCGTTCTGGCCACCGAAGCCAAGACCGCAATCGCGGCCATCGAACACCGCGAACGCGAAGCGACCGGCATTGCGAGCCTGAAGGTCAAGCACAACCGGGTGTTTGGGTATTTCCTGGAGGTCACCCAGGCCAATCTCGGCAAAGTGCCGGACGAATGGCATCGAAAGCAGACGCTGGCCAATGCCGAACGGTACATCACGCCAGAACTCAAGGAGTTCGAAGAAAAGGTTTTGGGCGCGGATGAGAAACGAAAAGCGCTCGAGTACGAATTGTTTTGCGCGCTGCGCCAAGAAGTTGGGGCCGCCTTTGACCGAATCCAGCGTCTGGCCCGATGGGTCGCAACCGTGGATACGCTGGGCTCATTTGCGGATTTGGCAGCGGACCGCCGGTACACGCGGCCTCAGGTCCACGAAGGAATGCGCATCGAGCTGGAGGCTTGCCGACACCCTGTGGTCGAGGCCGGCGCCCTCGAAGAACCCTTCGTCCCGAATAACCTTGAACTGGATGACGACCGGCGGCTCATTGTTTTGACCGGCCCCAACATGGCCGGCAAGAGCACCGTCATGCGCCAGGTCGCCCTCACGGTGCTGATGGCGCAAATCGGGTCGTTCGTTCCTGCGGACCGCGCGGTCATTGGATTGACCGACCGTTTGTTCGTCCGGGTCGGCGCAAGCGACGATCTTGCACGCGGCCGCTCGACATTCATGGTGGAGATGAGCGAGACGGCCCTGATTTTGAACCAGGCCACGGACCGCTCTTTGGTGCTTTTGGACGAGATTGGACGGGGGACAAGCACCCTTGACGGGCTATCGATCGCGTGGGCGGTGGCCGAGGCGATGCACGACAAGATCCGCGCACGCACCATCTTTGCCACCCACTACCACGAGCTCGTTGAACTGGCTGATGAGCGTGCGTGCGCCGTAAACATGCATGTTGGGGTGCGTGAATGGGGAGAACGCGTCGTCTTTCTGCGCACACTCAAGGATGGAGGAGCCTCCAAGAGCTACGGCATTCAATGCGCGAAGCTGGCGGGAATGCCATCGCAGGTCGTGGCTCGCGCATCGACGTTGCTGCGCGTGCTTGAGAAGCAAAAGGCGAGGGGACAAGGACCCCAGCTGCCGCTCTTTGGGGGCGGCTCCCCGGCAGTTGCAGAGACTGAAGAACCATCACCCGACGCGATCCGGGCGCGCCTCAGCGAGGCGAATCCCGATAGACTAAGCCCACGTGAGGCGTTGGATTTGGTGTACGAACTTCGGGATTTGTTGGACTCATGATGCTGTTCTTGTTCGCGCTGGTGGCCGGTGGGCTGTCGGCCTCAGCCGGAGAGATCGAGAAGGTTCGGGTGTTTGCCGGTACCGACCACGCACGCATCCTTGTGATCAACAGCGCTGTGGTCGACGACCTGGAGACCCGCTCGTCTCCTGCGACGGCTTCCGCCCCAGCACGCGCGACCGTTCATCTTCCGGGTGTTCAACGAGGGCCCGCCGTTCAGGAACGCATTCCAATCGGCGACAAGGGCATCCGCGAGATTCAGGTGGTCGAGGTTGGCGATGGCGTGCAGTTCACCATCGAACTTGAAAATGCCAGAAGCATCCACGCGCGCGCGGTGGGAGATTCGGCCATTCTCATTGACCTGCTGACGGAGTCGGGCACCGAGGACGACACCCTCCCCACAGCCGAGCACATCGATGCATGGCTTAGGGGGGTATCGTTGTCTCGTATGGCCGGCGTCGCGCCACGGGAGCGGCGCCTCGTGGTCGTCGATGCGGGACACGGAGGCTATGACCCGGGAGCGATTGGCACCACGGGTACCCGGGAGGCGGACATCGCCTTGGAGATCGCGCGCCGGACCGCACACCTTCTGGAGAAGCGGCTGGATGTGGATGTCATCATGACTCGCGACCGCGACATCTTCGTTCCGCTCCGCGACCGCGCCGCTCTGGCCAACCGGGAAGACGCGGATCTATTCTTGAGCATCCATGCGAACGCCGCGCCAAACGAGTGGTCCAAGGGGATTGAGACGTACTCATTGGCCAGCGCGACCGACGCCAGCGCCGCACGGGTTGCTGCCCGAGAGAACGCGCTTGCAAAGGGGTGGTCGGACAAGTCCGACCCGCTGCTGGGCCGCTTGCTTGCTGCGGGCACCGACCGGCTATCGCGCGACCTCGCGTTTGAAGTGCAGCGCAACGTTGTTTCCCGCTTAAGGGATGTCTATCCAGACGCCGAGATCGTTGACCTCGGGACGAAAACCGCCCTGTTTTACGTGCTCGTGTCCACCAGGATGCCCGCAATCCTGTTCGAGGCGAGCTTTGTATCGAACGCCGAGGATGAGCGCCGATTGCGCGCACCGCATTTTCAGCAAACGACGGCCGACGCGATTGTCGACGCGGTGGATGCCTGGCTCCAGCGCCAACAGGCCGAGTAAGTGGACGCCGCAATCGACGGATTTTTGGCTTGGTGTCGGGCTGAGCGGGGCCTGAGCGAGAACACGCTCGACGGCTACAGCAGGGATCTTCGGAAGCTGTCCGCGCACCTCCACAACCTCGGATTTTCCAGTCCATCCGACGTGA
>JAYZVA010000010.1:0-9912 GCA_036156175.1 Myxococcota bacterium | reverse complement strand
GTCGACCGATTCGAGAACCTGGAGTTCAGCACCACTGTGATCGACACCATGGCGTGCGCGACGGTTTTCCCCGATGGGCGCCCCGACGACGGTGCCTTCTCATGCGATCCCGCCGATGCACTCGGGGGCGACGACGACGACCCCGGGGCACCCGATGCCGACACCGGGGCGGCCGGTGACGACACCGGAACTCCCGACGTCGATGCCGATACCGGGGCACCCGATGCCGACGCGGATGCCGATGCCGACGCCGATGCCGACGCCGATGCCGACGCAGATGCCGATGCAGACGTGGATGCCGACGCCGATGCCGACGCAGACGCGGATGCAGACGCCGATGCAGACGCCGATGCCGATGTAGACGCGGATGCCGACGCAGACGCCGACGCCGACGCGGATGCCGATGCCGACGCCGATGCCGATGCAGACGCCGATGCCGATGGCAGCGATACCGGTGCAACCGCCGACTGAACCGACCCATCCACTGGGCGGCGGGCCGTTCTTGTGCCAATTCCGCAAACACACCGGAAAAAAACAGCCGCGCTACGCTTCAGCCGATAACAGGGGCCTACGGAGCGAGGCGTGGCACAGTTCGTAGCAATCGAAGGCTTGATCGGCGTTGGAAAAACCTCCCTCTGCCGCATCTTGGAATCCGAGCGCAGCGCCCGCTTGGTGCTCGAGCCGTGCGACGACAACCCGTTCTTGGCCTCGTTTTACGCCGACCCCGACCGATTCGCCTTTCCGGCGCAAATGTTCTACCTCGCAAGCCGCTTTTCCCAGCAGATGAACCTGCGGCAGTTGGACCTGTTCAGCGATCTGATCGTGAGCGATTACCTTTGGGAAAAAGACCGCCTGTTCGCAGAAGAGACGCTTGTGGGCGATGAAATGAGCCTCTACGACCGGTTCAGCAGCCTGCTTCAGGGAAGCATCGAAGAACCCGACTTTGTTCTCTTTCTCGATTCACCGACCGAGGTCGTCCAAGACCGAATCGCCCGACGCAGCCGCGAGGGGGAAGACGTGATCGGTGAAGAATACTTGGATTCGTTGCGAGACCGGTACTACCAACTGTGGGCCCGCTACACTGCGGCACCCGTTTACGTGATCGACACCAGCGAGATTCACTACGTGGATTCCGAAGCGGACAAGGACTACATGCTGCGACTGGTGGATGGATGGCTGTCGGGCCGCCCCATCGCGGGGGCTCCCACGCCATACAAAGCGCCCAGCCAGCAGCTCACCATGTTTGGTTAGGCCTGGGCCACCGCGTTCAACAAGGCGTCCGCAAGCATCGTCTCCACCATCTCGATTCGCTCGTCCACCCGGTCCATCTCGAGATAGATTTGACGCGCCTCGACGTCCGGCAGGAGAAGGTGCGCCATTCCATTGACCATGGGGGCGCCCGAAATGCTCTTGTCGAGCAGGGGCTCCAAGCGTTCCGCCAGCCCGGGACGCCCGGCGATGATTTGTGCAAGCATCATGCGCAGCCGCCCGATGGCACCCTCGAGCGCGCGCTCGCCGGCGGTCGGGAACTCGTCGCTCAACAACGAACCCTCGGCGGTCCGGTACAAGTTGTCTCGCTGGACCTCGCGCCGGATTCGCATGCGACCCAAGCCCATGATCACGATGTTGGCGCGACCATCGGGCAGCGGCTCGTATTGAACGATCTTTCCAAATCCTGCGGTATCAAACACCGGCGGGGCACCGTCGTAGCGGCGTTCCCAGCCGGGACGCAGACGCGGAACGGCCAAGTACCCCGACGCGCGCATCGCGTCGTCGACCAGGTCCCGATACCGCGGTTCAAACACGTGCAGTGGGAGCAATGTGTGCGGGATGAAGACAGTGCCTGGAAGCGGAAACAGCGGCATCGACTCCACCGCGGTCATCAGTTCTTTGGTGTCTGCAAACGGCCTCATGCCCCAGCGCTCTCCCCGGGACAACCTGCTCTCGCTCAGGCTTTGGCGACCGCCGCAGCCCAAGCGGCAAGGTGCCCCTCCACCTCATCATCGCTCATGTTGGGGGTAAATGTGGAGTCCTCGGCCCAAGTTTCCTTCACCCGCTGATCGGAATTCCAGAAACCGACGCCCAAGCCGGCCAGAAAAGCAGAGCCCAAAGCTGTGGTTTCAAGCACTTTGGGTCGAACACAGACCGTCTTGAGCACGTCGGCCTGAAACTGCATCAAGAGATTGTTTCGGGCTGCGCCACCATCGACCTTCAGCTCCCGCAGTGCAATTTGGGAGTCCGACTCCATTGCCTTCAGGATGTCGGAAATTTGGAGCGCCATGCCGTCAAGCACGGCCCGCGCAATGTGGGCCTTGGTGGTGCCGCCGGTGATGCCCGTAAACAGCCCCCGTGCCTCGGGACGCCAATGCGGCGCACCAAGACCGGCCAAGGCGGGAACGAATACCACGCCGGCCGAGTCGTCCACGGTCGACGCGAGCGCCTCGATCGCTTCGGCAGAGTCGATGATGCCCAAGCCATCGCGCAACCATTGCACGGCCGCGCCGGCAATGAACGCGGAGCCCTCGAGCGCATAGGTGACCTCGCCATTGATCCGCCACCCCACGGTGGTCAACAGGCCCGTGTGACTCGTGACGGCGCGACGGCCGGTGTTCATCAAAATGAACGCACCGGTACCGTATGTGCACTTGGCGTCTCCGGACGAAAAGCAGGCTTGGCCAAACAAGGCGGCCTGCTGATCTCCGGCCATGCCCGATACCGGGATCCCATCGGGGAGGCACGAGATGCCGCGGGTTGTTCCCAGCACTTCCGCGTTGTCGCAGACGCGTGGCAGACACGCGGCAGGAATGTCGAAGATCTCCAGCAGCTCGGGATCCCACTCGAGCGAGTGAATGTTGAACAACTGCGTGCGCGAGGCATTCGAGGGATCGGTCGCATGGGCTCCACACAGGGTCCATGCCAGCCACGCATCGATGGTGCCAAACAGAATCTCACCGGCCGCGGCCCGGTCACGGGCGCCCTCCACGTTGTCCAGCAACCATTTGGCCTTGGACCCCGAAAAGTAGGGATCGACGATCAGACCGGTCTTGTCGCGGATCGTGGACTCAAGACCCCTGTCTTGCAACTGTGCACAGAACGGCGCCGTTCGCCGATCTTGCCAGACCAAGGCACGGTGGATTGGTTCACCGGTCTCGGCATCCCAAAACACGCAGGTTTCACGCTGATTGGTGATCCCAATCGCGACAATGTTCACCGCGCCGGCCTGCGCCAGCGCCGCCGAAATGGACCGCTCCACCGACGCCCAAATTTCCGCCAGGTCGTGTTCCACCAAGCCCGGCTGTGGGTAGTGATTGGGGAACTCGACATTGGCGGATGCCACCACCTCCACGTTCTCATCGAGCAGCAAGGCGGTCGTTCCGGTTGTTCCTTGATCAATGGCGAGCACACAGTCGGTCATGGAGTCCTCCCGAATCGGGGTTATCACGGTTCTGTCAACGCCTCGCGGAAGCGCGAAGGTCATGCTAACTTCCATTCATGAAAGGAGAAACCATGCGCACTTCCCTGACCGCAATCGCCCTCGTCGCATCCGTGGGTTGCGCTTCACCCACCTACGAGTATTCCGGGTACCGAACCTACGATCACTTTCCACTGGATGGAGAGCGCTACTGGAACTACCAAAATCCCAACGAAGAATACCTGCTGGACGTCACCATCGACTCCACCGAGTACGTCGGGAACCGAGCCGTCCGCACCCTCCGGTACGAAAACGGGTCATTGGACAGCGTTCTGTACTGGATCAAGTGGTCATCCGATTCCGGAAGCGGTGTGCAAATCCATGGGTACATGGTCGAAGAAGGCACCGGCAGCGTTGCCGATGACTCCGAGGACGATGGGGCCGACACCGGCGCACCCTCGGGGAACGTCATCACCGGTGAGTGGGTGAACTACGATCCACCGCTCCAGGTGACCGAACACCAGATGACGCCCGGCGAGGCCATCGAATCGACCGCGTCCGACGCGACCTACACGTCCACCTTTGCTGCAGTGGAGGCGTGCGGGAACAACTGGGCCGATACCGATTGGGATTGCTTGAAGATCACGATCGAAAGCGACGAAGCGGCACCACCCCCGTTCGTTGGCACCTGGCACTGGGCCACCGAGTTCGGAACATCGCTGTTCCAACCCAAGGACTCTCTGGAGCCGTGGATCCTCACCGACTTCGACTGGTCACCCGAGTAGCCCCACCCGCGGCCGACTGCGGGTTCCACGTGGAACAATTCTGAAGTCACCGGCCGAATGCGCGCTCTCCCGAGGCATCATCATGGACACCGCCGACATTCTCGACGCCGCGCGCGTGGGCTTCGCCGGTCTGGATGCGCCACCGACCGCCCAGGAAACGGCGATCGACAACCTGGCGATCTGGCTCGACGACCCGCGCTTCGCCGCCTACCGATCGGCCATCTTGGCTTTGGTGAGCCGGGAACGATTCCGCCCACTCCTCGACGGATTCTACCGAACCCTGCCGTTCGGCACGGGCGGTCGTCGTGGGCAGGTTGGACTTGGCCCCAATCGGTTCAACCCGTGGACACTGACCACGTCCATCAGCGGGCACGCTCATTGGCTCCGCGCGACCCAAGGCGAGGGGCCTCTGTCCGTGGTCATTGGCTACGACGTGCGGCAATTTGAGAACTTGCGGGGAGACCTTGAGCGGGACGTCGTGTCCCCGGTCCACGGCCTGAGCAGCCGGCAGTTCGCCGAGGTTGCTGCCGAGGTGTACGCCGCCCACGACATTGCGGTGCACCTTCCGCCTGCCGACGCGTTGATGAGCACACCCGAACTGTCCTTCGCCGTCCGCGACTTGGAAGCCGACGGGGGGCTCATGGTCAGCGCCAGCCACAACCATCCAGACGACAACGGCATCAAGTTCTACCACGACCACGGGGGTCAACTCGTCCCACCGTTTGACCACGAGCTGGCCCAGTGCATCGCTCGAGTGGATCGGGTTGAACGAATGTCGCTCGACCGGGCGACGGCAAACGGCCTCATCCGCACCATCCAGTCGGACGTTCACGACCGCTACATCGCCGCCAACCTTGCGGTCAGTCGATGGCCGAACGCCCGCAACATCCCGGTCGTATTCACGCCCCTCCACGGCACCGCAGACACAACCGTCGGCGACGTCTTGCGCGAGGCGGGATTCCCGGTGATCACCGAGCCGAGCCAGAGCGAACCGGACGGCACGTTCCCGACGGTGCCCTTCCGTGCGCCCAACCCCGAACACGCCTCGGCCCTTCAGTGTGCCATCGATGCCGCATCCGCAGCCGATGCGGAGCTTGTCTTCGGCTGCGATCCGGACGCCGATCGCCTGGGCGTGGCCGTGCGCCATCATGGGACCTGGGTGACCTTGAACGGCAACGAGATCGCGGCTCTGGTCTCCCATGCCGCCCTGCACAACCACGCGCACCCCGAGCCATTGGTGATCAAGACCGAGGTGACGTCCAGCCTGGTCACCCGCATTGCTGAGACCGCCGGTGCGCGGGTTGTGGACCACCTCCTGGTGGGCTTCAAGTACATCGGAGAAGGGCTGTTCATGCTGGAACGCGAGCGGCGATTTGGCGCCATCGAAGGCGGCGTCGACTGCTTTGCCGTCGGGGTTGAAGAGTCCCATGGCGTCCTCGTGACCCCCGCCGTTCGGGACAAGGATGCCGCGGGTGGGGCGTTGGTCCTCGCCGAGTTGGCCGCCCAAGAACGAGCGGCCAACCGGACGCTCATCGATGTGCTCCACGAGCTCATGGTTCATCACGGTGCCGTGCACAATCGGCTGTCCAGCCTCGCGATGAAGGGCGCAGCCGGACGCGCCCAGATGGATGCAGCGATGGCGTCGCTTCGGGAGCACCCGCCCGAGCAAATCGGTGGGCGCCGCATCCTGCAAATGGAAGATCGCCAAGACGAATCCGGGGTGTTCGGTCCGATCCGCTCCCCCACCGATTTCGCCAGCCGGAACACGCTCGTGTTCACCCTGGATGGCGGCGCGAGACTCATCATTCGGCCCAGTGGAACCGAGCCGCGCTGCAAGATCTATGTCGAGACCTCCGGCGATGTGGGCGAAGAAGACTTGGCCTTGCTTCGGGATCGCCTGAAGGGGGACGCCAAGGCACTGGCGGATGCATTCACCCACCTCGTCCTTGCGCGGATCGGCATCAAACTGCCGGACTGGGCCCTCGAGATCAGCGACATGGTCAGCATTGAAGATCGGTTGCAGTGGTGCAATGAACTGATCCCCGAATTGATCGCCATCGTGGGCAATTCCCCCGAGACGGCCGAAGGCTGGGTGTCACGACAGTTCACCAAGGATGCCCGCGCGCTCCTTCGACCCGGCATCGAAGCACTGGCGCGAACCGACCACGCAGTTGGCACCGGCCTGCTGCCCTACTTCTCCTGAGGGGTCCGCCCCACGCGGGGACCTTGGTCGACCGGCATCAAAACGCTGATTCCCTCTACGGGGCGCTTGTACCAGCGGAGGTGATCGATGTACCAGCTCAGCAGGTGGTCCCGAACCGAGCCGCCGCTCATCTTGGTGGCGTGGCGCATCATCACGGGTTGGTCGGGCTCAGTGGGAATGACAAAGCCAACGTGAGAGATGACGATGGGCTTCCAGTCGTGCGGCCGGCGAACGGTGAAGATCAACGCGCCGGGGGGGATGCGGTCGATCGCCGCCTCCGCCTCGTCGAGCGAGAGCACATTCATTCCATAGACGCCGGTTGGGAGGGCGTTCAGGGGCAACGAAAAGCCGCGGGTTCCCGCCCAGTTCTTCCACACTGACGGTGTCACCGTTTTCTCAATTCGATGGGTCTCGCCCAGCGTATGGGTGATGTCCACAAAGAAACCGGCCGCCACATTCGCGGGGATCCATTGCGCCATCATGAAGTGGTGGCGGTTGGCGTATGAGGGCACCCCATCGCGGTACCGGAGCGCGTTCCGAATCATGGGCGCGCTGGTTGGGTCCCCTGCCAACGACAAGGCCAAGATCTCTTCCAAAAACGTCAAGCAGTCGAAGGAATCGTATCGGGCCGGCGGGTCGGGGTCGGGTCCGACCCCTTCTCCGTGTCCATCCACCTCATACGGAAGCCCCACCAACGGCTGACTGATGGCCTTCATCCGGTCGGCCAACGGCAACGCCGCGGATGCACGCGCCGCGGAAACGACGGCCTCCGGGATGACGCCCATGTCGTTGACATTCAACGGCTGAGCCAGAGCGATTCCGATCGCGAGCGAAATCAACATCACCACCCCAACCGTTGACGATAGCCGGCGACCTGCGAGAGCATCCGATCCAAGTGGGCGTCGTCCAAGCCGTCCGCGCCACGGGCCAGGGTCCGGTCGATCAAGTTGGCAAAGCCACGGTGGGCGAGTCCGCGACGATGCGCTTCTGGACGCCGCTGGAGGTTCCGCAACACGCCGGCCGAACCGATCCGACCTTCCAAGTCGACTTCTATGCCCTCAAACAACGCGGCACAATTTGGGGGCGCGGTGTCGACGATCAACTGCGCCGCGCGGCAGCCCTCACCGGTTCCATGCTGCCGGTTCCACGCTTGAACAAACGCCTGGAGGACTTCGTTGCAGACGCCCAATCGACGAACCACTTCTTCGATTTCCAGCGCTGGGGCATGGCTCCGGAGTCCCGGCATGCGAGGCGGAGGGCTCGCCAAGTCAACCCGATCGACGGCGCCAACAAACGCGCCCTCTCCTTCGCCGCGACCGCTCCGCTCGTGGTCGGCGAACGCGGCGAGCCCGGCATCTCGCGCTCCGTTTCGCCGTTCCGCATCGGCCCGCGCCATCTCGATGGCGTGGTGAACCGCACCCAGTCCCGGACCCTGCTGCGGCGGGGCGGCTTCCTCGACCGCCAGCGAACCATGGTCGATCATTTGCACGAGAAGGACCAATGTTTGCGCTCGGAAAAATGGGCTGATGGCCACCAGCTTGTCCAACGTCATTCCTGCGGTACAGAGTGCCTGAATGTGCCGTTGTTGGGGGGAACGGGGCGTCTGCTCACCCGATGAGATGTGCCACGTCGCACGATCGCCCATCCAGGCGGCGATTCGGCCATGCACCACCTCCAGCTCGCGCATCAGGCCCGCACTGTCGTGGCCCAGCTGAATGTGGGGGATCCGAATGGTCTCCATTTTCGTGAACTCGAATCGTCCCGCGTCGAATGAAAAGTCGATCAGATTGTCCCGAAAACGACCCGCCATCAGTCGATTGGCGCGATCGCTGCCGGCAAGCCGCTCCACGTCGGCCATGGTGGGCATCCCATCGAGAAGCGCGGATGCCTCGGCGCTCGGTACTCTCCCTCGCGCGATCAACCGCCGAAGAATGCACTCGGCATCCCGGTCGGTTGCGGCGCCGATGACTTCGCCCTCCAGCATGTGGATGGATGCAGAACCCCGACCCGGTACGTGAACGCGCAGACAACCCGTCCGCTCGGCGGCCATCAATGCGCGAATTGCATCGATCGCTCGTCCCGTTTCTTCAAACGCGTGTGCCAAAGGTGCGCCTCCACACCAACTTTAAAGCCACCGCGACCGCCGATCAACGAACTCCGCTGGCCGAAATGAGCCGCACGGCCGTGTCACGCTGCAGGTCCGGCGGTGAATCCACTCCGTTGACCGGAAGACTCAAACCCGTGGACTCCACCACCACGTTGGGGGCCAAACCCCGTTCCGACCAACTCAATCCGCTGGGCGATGCCAAGTGCATGTCCGCCACCTTCATGACGTAGCCCCGCCCTGCCGGGTACACGCTGCTGGCCACCGCAAGGCCCGCGCTTCGGGTGCCAACGAGGATGCCGCGGCCGTTGTCTTTGAGCGCGGCGGCAAAGGCCTCGGCCACACCGCGGGTGCCCTGATTCACCAACACGACGACGCTCCTGACCCAAACAGCGGGCTTTTCCGCGGTGACCGGGGCCAGCTGAGCGCGCTCGCGACCCTGATTCACAACGATCGACCCGGGGTCCAGGAACAGGTCGGCCGCGGCGACCACTTCCGCCATCGTACCGGCCTCGTTGTCTCTCAAGTCGATCACCACTGCCGGCGCCGACCGGTGGTCGCGAAGAAACTGGGCCATGGCCTCTGCGGTTCCGTTGCCAAAAAATGGGATGCGTGCCACAGCCGCCTTGTCTTCAATGACCATCGTTCGGACCGATGGGATCCGGTAGGCGCCGCGACCGATGGTGACGCGCCGAATGGAACCGTCCGTCTTGCGAAGGTCCAACACCGTGGACGTTCCAGCGTTTTGAGCGATGAAGGCGTGAATGCCGGACGCCGATTGACCCGTGAATGGGTGATCGTTCATCGACACCACGACATCGCCTTCTTCCACGCCTGCGGCGGCGGCGGGTCCATCGTCGAATACTGCGGTGATTCGAATGCCGCGCCCGGCAATGATGGAAAACTCCGCGCCGATTCCCTGCCGATGGCCTTCCATCCAGGCGTCCTGGGCCCGGCGCTCCGCCGCCGTCCACACCTGGTTGCTGTCCACACCCATTACGTCGCCGAGGTGCTGAGCGACGCCTTCCAGTGCAGCACGGTACAGCTCATCCGAAGCCACCTCCTCTGGAAATGTCTTCTGGATTCCAATGAGAACCTTCTCCAGGCCCTCGACCTCTTGCGCATGGGCAGAGGGAAGCCATACTAAGGCAGCGTACAGACACCACATGAGGGCCTAAAAGGTTCCTCGTTCGGGGGTGTAGTTCACGGCTTTGTAGGTCTCCGTGGCGGGCGTCGAGGGCGTCGAGGGCTGCGCCGCCAGCCGGCGTTCCGACTCAAGCTGCTGACCCAAGTGCTCCGACGCCATCTCTGCACTGGCGGCGCGGTCTTGTTGCTGGGCCCCCCAAACCACCGCGAGCACCAAGGCCGCGGCGTAGGCGGCGACCATGGGAACCGGCAGGGCCACCCG
>JAYZVA010000009.1:0-7585 GCA_036156175.1 Myxococcota bacterium | reverse complement strand
CCCCCTGATGGCACGGCTTCAGGGGCGGTGAAGGCGGTCGCCCAGCGCCAGCGTTACGGCGTGCGCGAAGGTCTGGTGAGATTCAACGAACGCCTCTGACCCGAACGGATTGAGGAGCTCCAACACGCCCCGGCGTTGGCCGGCAACATCGATTGGCAGGGCCAGTAATGTTCGGGTGAAGTGGTTGATGCTTTGGTCCACGCCGGAGTTGTGTCGTTGGTGGGCGCGCGCCTGCCGCAAGTGCACCGGCTTGCCTGTCGCCAACACGGCACCGGCGACCCCGTTGTCAATGGCCATGGTGCGGCCTTCCAACTCAGGGGCTTTTGGGCCTCGCACACACACAAATCGAAGGAGCCCCGACTCGGCCAAGAGGATCGACCCGCTTTCCGCAGGAATGTGGGTCATCAACGCATCAAGAGCCAGATTGCAGGCTTCCATTTCGGTGGGGGCGCGCTCGATGAGTTTGATCGCATGCACCGCACGGCCTTCATCAACCGCGTTCATCGCCAGGGCATGTTGTGCGCCCGAACCGGGGACGGGTGCATCCCAAAGCTCCGATGTGGGGTCTCCGCCCAGGTCAAATGCGGTGGATTCTTCCGGCTCCAAGCGAAAACGGTGGTCTGTGTCGTCATCCCATACATCGGTCATGCCGTCGATGCCCACATCGATGTTCACGGTTCCACCCGACTCAGGCGAAAACCGGCTCAGCACGCGGGAAAGTGCGCCAACAAGCGTGGGGGCCTCGATGTGTTTCTGCAGAATGTTTGGATCGGTTGATTCGAGCTTGAATTTCGCCATAGTGGGCGCCGAATAACCGATTGGGGGACGAACCGGCACGCGCAAGACCGTCGACGGGTTACGGACTGCTCCCCCGTTGAGGAGCACCCGTTCATGTGTGGAATTGTTGGCTACATAGGCGACCGCAGGGCCGCACCGATCCTTCTCGAAGGGCTTCGACGCCTGGAATACCGAGGCTACGACTCAGCCGGCCTCGCCATCTTCGGAGATCCGATCGACGTTCACAAGCAGGTCGGCAGGGTGAAAGAACTCCACGACATCGTGCCGCAAGACTTGGAAGGCTCGTCGGGAATCGCGCACACCCGGTGGGCCACGCACGGTGGGGTCACCGTTGAGAACGCGCACCCGCACATTGACTCGACTGGCCGCATCGCGGTTGTGCACAATGGCATCATCGAAAACGCCACGTTGTTGCGGGAGCGGCTCGAGAGTGAGGGGGTTGCGTTCCGTTCGGACACGGACACCGAAGTGCTGGCCCACCTCATTGCCAAGTGCATGAAAGAGGATGCCGACCCTATCAGCGCGCTGCAGACTGCACTCCGATTGGTCCGAGGCACTTGGGGGATCGCGGTGCTCTTCAGCGGGCATGGCGAGAGAATCATCGCGGCTCGAAACGGGTCGCCACTGGTGGTCGGACTTGGCGATGGGGAAACCTTTTTGGCGTCGGATCCGCATGCTTTGGTTCCCTTTACACGGCGGGTTGTGTACCTGCAGGACGGGGAAATCGCCGAAATCTCCGCATCCGGTGTCAAGACCCAACTCTTGGATGGTGCGGCGCAAAACCCCGTTGTCGAAACGCTGGAGGCGGAGTGGGCTGAGGCGGAAAAGGGCAGCTTTCCAAATTTCATGCTCAAGGAAATCCATGAGCAGCCCGAGGCGCTTCGGCGGTGCCTCTCGGGGCGCGTTGTTGTCGAAGACGGCCGCGCAAAGCTTGGCGGACTCGAACTGTCGAGTCGCGAGTTGGTTGGCGTGAAGCGGGTTGGTCTTCTGGGATGCGGGACGGCGCACTACGCCTGCCGGGTGGGCGCGACCGCCATCGAGCAGCTTGCTCGAGTGCCGGCCTCTGCCGAAGTGGCCAGCGAATTTAGGCATCGGAATCCCGTCATCGATCCGAACTCCCTCTACTTCGCCGTGAGTCAATCCGGCGAAACCGCGGATACGCTCGGCGCGGTCCGCGAGGTCCAAATCAAAGGGGGGCAGGCTCGAGGTGTGGTCAACGTTGTGGGGTCAAGCATTGCCCGGGAGTGCGCGAGCGGTGTCTACATTCACTCCGGACCTGAGATGGCGGTCGCGTCGACCAAGGCATTCAGCAACATGGTCGCCGCGCTCTACCTGTTCACGCTTCAACTCGCTCGAGCACGAACCCTGGCTCCTCACGAAGGGCGGGCGTTTGCCGAAGAGTTGATGACGGTGCCCGACCTTGTGGGGGACTATCTGGCGAAAGACATCGACATTGACCCCGTGGTTGAGTGGATTCGCACGTGCCGATCGGTGCTGTTTCTGGGGCGGGGTCTCTCCGCAGCGGTTGCTGCAGAGGGCGCCCTAAAGCTGATGGAATTGGCGTACGTTCCCTGCTTGTCGTACCCGTCGGGGGAAATGAAGCACGGTCCAATCGCGTTGCTTGAGGAGGGCAGCCCGGTGATCGTCATTGCGCCGGAAGATGAGGTCCGCGACAAGACTCTTTCCAACCTCCAAGAGTGCCGAGCCAGGGGGGCTCGGGTGGCTCTAATTCACACCGAAGGTGACCCGATCGCACGGCACGCGGACGTGTCCATTTCTGTGCCGCGCACCTCACGATGGTTCACGCCTTTTCTGACCGTGCTGCCCCTCCAACTGCTGGCGTATCGCACGGCCCTTTCGATGGGGCGTGACATCGACCGGCCGCGGAATCTCGCCAAGTCCGTCACGGTCGAGTAGCCAAGGCTCCGCGACGGCTCACGAGTCCATTCAAACGCCAAGAGGGTGCGCGGGCGCGCCAAGGTCGCACCACAATCTCACAGGGACTCCCATGCTTTCGACCAACCAGAACACACCGGAACGCATCCTCCGACTCATCCTCTCAGCGGTCTTGCTGCCGGCACCGTTTGTGGTTGGCCAGAGTCCGTATTCGATGCTCGCGGCAGGCGTTGGCGGGGTCATGTTGTTCAACGCGCTGTCCGGGGCATGCATGATCTACAAAGCGTTTGGCGTCGACACCTGCGCCCTGCGGGAACCAGAGTAGTCATCCGTGCCGCCATCCGCGTCACTGATTGTTCGGTTGGGTTGGTTCAGCGCAAAGGTGGAGCAGAAGTCCGTCCTCGGACCAGGCCATGGCTCGACCATCCTTCGATGTGGTGTGGCCATCGATGAGGATGGGAATGGCCCGGGCATCGGTTTGAAGGATTCCCTCCAGTGAAATCCGCCAACCGCCTTCCGGCGGAGGTTCAGCTGCTTCGGGCAGCGGCGGTTCATGCCCAAGCCTGCGCCCGTCGAGGTCCACCAACACACAGACCTCATCGACCTCAAAGCAGAGGTTTTGCTCGCGCCACGTGACGTCCACGATGTCCCCGTCGATTTCGGGATCGATGGGCAGAGGCAGGTCCTGCAACGGGTGCCCGTCTTCATCAAACAGGGTGATGCGCTGACCGACTTGTACAACCCCACGTTCAAACGCGAGCAAGTATTCGGCAGAAAGGGGCGCGTGCGCCCATCTTCGGCGGCCGGTGTCGATGTCCCAGGCCGTTCCGCCTGGTCCATACACTGCAGTCGGTGAGCAACACACCGCGGACGGTGAAAACCCATCCATGATGGTTCGGCCCGAGAGCGTGCGGAGCAGGCCCAAGTCTTCGTCGAGCACGATGGGTTCATCGGCGTACCCGGCGGGAAGGAGGGGTGCGCCGGTGAAATCGATGACGGATCCGGTACGGAGATCGAGATGCGCAGTTCCATTCTCGCCAACCGCGAGGAGTTGTGCGCCGTCTGCACTGAATCGGCACGAGTCCAGGTCGTAACGCCCCAGCTTTCGCAGCGAGCCATTCGGTGCGAGGCCCCACAGTGCGTCCTCCACAGAAAATACTGCGGAGCCTTGGGGGCCAGGACGCCAGGCTTCCGGACGGGAACCCAGGCGACCAACGGCCGATGCACGCCGACCATTCCGCTGCCGCATCACTTGGCTACCATCGATCCAGAGCACGCCACAACCAGACTCGAAAGCCTGCGGATGGGCATCTCGTGCACCCACTGGCAGCGCGATGGTTTCCAGGTCGGGCAGCGAATATGCACTCGTCTCATCGCCATGCCTCACCACCACCGCATTGGCGCCCATCGATACCGGGTGGCCTGGGACCACAACGGTTTCGAACGTCACCGCGGGGCTCACCCGCACAAGGGTGTACGACGTGCCCGCCATGCATCCAACGATGCAAGCATCCGGGCAAAGTCGGAGCGCGGGTTCAGGGCCGGTCTCGATGTACAACACGTTGGAACCGGAGGCAACGAATGTTCCATCGCCGATGGTCCACACCATGAATTCTTCATTCACGAAAATTTGATCGGGCAAACCCACGGCAAGCAGCCGGTCCCCTGGACCCGGTCCGAACGCGAGTCGCAGCGTGTTCATGATCCAACGCACACAACGCGGCCGCTGGCGGTTCCGACCACGATGGAGTCGTTCATGATGACGCCTTCACCGGTCACAGCAGACTCCAAATCAATCGTCCATATCGTTCCGCCGTCATCCACATCAAAGCTGTGCAGGCGCCCGCTTGCGTCGCCGGCAATGACCATTGCACCCGACACCAATGGCTGCATGGTGAATGGCGCCCGACCCGGGGCCCTCCAGCGAACCCCGCCATGAACGCGATCGAGCGCCACCAAGTCGCCGCCTTTGTCCGGCACAAAAAGGTGGCGCCCCAACGCGGGTGCGGCACCCGGCTCGAAGTCCACGGTGGTCGTCCAGAGGCGTTCTCCGGACGCGAGGCTCAGGGCGACAACGCCTCCCGGGCGCCCTTCGCTGGAACCAAACGGGACATACACCGTGTCACCGTCAACCACCGGGTGGCCGATGACCGGCCCCGGAGCGCTCGATGCCCAAGACTCGAGGGTCTTGGAATACCCGATGATATCGCCATGGATATTGCCCGCGATCAGCCGACTGCCACTCGACGCCGCATCAGACACCGGCCCCGACAACAGCTCCTCCCTGAAGCCGTCGATGCCCATGAGCACTCCGCCGACGGTGAGCCAGCGAAGGCGCCCGTCAAGAACCAGCGGAGCAGATGCGACCCGGCCCACGCCACCGTGAGAGGCCACGATGGACCCGCTGAACGGGTCCACCACCGACATCACACCGTTCTGATTGGCAACCAGCACGCCCCGTTCGGTCGGGCGGGGAATCCCATCGGCGCTGATTTGTGCCGTCCAAGCCAGTTGGCCATCCTTGCCCATTCGATGCACTGACCCGGCAGTCACCGCGACGACGCCATCCTTGAGGAGACCAATGGGTCGCGTAATTGGCCCGGACAGCTGCGTGGACCAACGTATCGAGACTGGGGGCGTGGCCGCCACTGCCGCCCACGCACCCTGACGGGAATCCCAAGGCACCTCGTCTGGGACTGTGGGCTTCACTTCCTCGACGACAGCATCCGGCACAGCAACCGGAATCGTGCGGCGGACCGATCGCTCACCGCAGCCGCAGGCAGCAACCACCAACATCAGCGAATGACCGACTCTTGGACCCATGCGATGGCTTATCTGCTTAGTGGACACGCGTACACGAGAGTGTGAAGGAACCAAATGCTACTTGCCACTTTGTTTCTCAGTACCGCGCTCGGGGCCCCAAAAGCTCTGCCAGCCATGCGGGTTGTAGCCGCCGATGGCGCAACCCTCGAACGCGAATCGATGACCATCGCCATCACCGGCAACACCCGCGGCAAAGCCGTCGCCATCGACAAGGCCCGATCGGGCCGGAGCGTTGGGCACTCAGCCGTGCTCGGGGACATCACGGCGGTCAACATGACCTCGGGCATCGATGCGTTGTTTTTACTGGGCGACGTAGTGGCCAACAGCACCCCGGGGCAGTGGGAAGCATTCGGTTCGCGGCATGCCGCAGTAATCGATGGAACGGTCGCACCCCCGAGCGCTGTGAAGCGCGTGCCCGTGTTGCCCGTCGTTGGCGACCGCGACTGCGTGAAGGAGCCGTCGTGTGCATCGATCGCGAAGGTGTTTCCTGGATTTGGCGTTGAGATCGGGTTTGGGCGCGTGGCTACTTGGCACCACATGGATCTCCGCATCGGCAACAAAATGGAGTGGCGTGTTGTGGTCGTGGACTCCAACAAAAAAGGCCTGGGGAGTCGATGGTTCGAGCAACTCTCGTGGCTAAAGGAAGTGGTTGCTACACCCGGGTCGGGCTTGCTCGTTTTGATGCACGAGGGACCGCTCAGCTTGGGTCGAGATGCGAAGAATTCTGGACCGCAGGAACTCCTGGACGTCATCAACGAGCACGCGCCGCTGTTGTCGGTGCGCGCGGTTTTTTCTGCCGGGCGGATCAACAATCAAGCGTTCCTGCCAGAGGGGGCGCTGGGCCCGCTTCACGTCGTTGCGGGTGGCGGTGGAGCGCCCGGTGAGGATCTCGAACGGGGACTGCTGGAAGGTACCGAAGATTTGAGGCTTTTGGGTTCCGTCGACCGCGGGGTGGACGCAATGGTCGATGGGCACCTCTTCAATCCGACACCCCCCGACCAAAAAGCCATCGATGAAGCATTGGGAACGGGGACCTTCAAGGGCTACCCCCGTCGAGTTGATGCCGGCGTCTTTCCGCTTCACGGCTGGTGGAAGCTGCACCTGGCGGAGGGCATCCTTGAAGCCGAACTCCGGATTCAGCGTGGCGATGGGACCATCGGCAAAGCGGCTTCGGTGCGGTGGACCGAAGCGAGCGGATGGATCGAAGAATCCTAAGCCGCGGTTGGGTTGAGCAGAGGCCGCATCAGCCGCCTTGCGCGGAACATGCGGTTCATCACCGTGCCAACTGGAATCCCCAGTGACGCCGCGATCTCACGGTATTTCATGTGGTCGAAATGATGCATCTCGAGCGCTTGACGGTACAACGGTGATAGTTGGTCCAAAGCTGAATGTACGGCCGCGGCGGATTGGCGCTGTTCGCACAGGCCATCGGGCCCAAGGGCAGGGCAGACCGGTTCGGTCGGCAGCCCAACCAGCCGCTTCTTCTCGCGTCGGTAAAAATCAAAGTAGGTGTTGCGGGTGATGACGCGAACCCAGGTCGAGAGCTTCCACCTCGCCTTGAACGTTTCCAGACGGACCAGTGCCTTGAGGGCTGCATCTTGGGCGATGTCATCGGCAACGGTGGCATCAGGGGACAGTTGATGCGCGGTTCTCTGAGCAATCGAGAGCACCGTTCGCGCCAGCTGGTCCATGGCGACCGGGCATCCGGCTTTGGCGTTGTGCACCAGGGGTAAAGGGTCATCCAATGAACACGATGTTGAAGCGGGCAGCGTAAACCTCCTGAGAGTCATCCTTTAGACGAACGCCGATTGGAATCATTCAAGACCGCCGAAAACGTTCGCGCACGTCGAGTCCGGGTGGTAAGTTTGGACAGGGTCGGGATGAGCAAAACCAACAAAATACGGCGGTATCGGCGCAAGGACTACACGTCGGTCGTGGAGTTCCCTGTGGAAATCATCGGCCGCGACGGGATGGTGCGCCGGTATTCCTTCGAAGAGTCGATTCGCCTGTACGAGCGACGGATTGCCAGCGCCGATATTCGGTACACCGACCGCGAACTGGTGTTGGC
>JAYZVA010000008.1:0-11827 GCA_036156175.1 Myxococcota bacterium | reverse complement strand
AGGGGTTCCCCGTTCGGGTCGTAGGAGCCCGAACCATCGAGGGGAATGTCGGTGCAGTCGTCGCCCGAAACGTCGTCGCCCGCATCCGCGATGGGGGCGTCAGACGCCCCGGCATTGACCCGAATGATGATGGTGTCGGGGTCCGACAGCTCGAGCCCGTTGTCGACCACCAACGCGACCAAGTACAGGCCGCTGACGTCCGGCTCGAAGCTGGCAGCGGCCGACGAGTCACCGCGCAGGCCGGTGAGTGCGCTGGTCCCGGGAACCTGCGCGAAGGTCCATGCATAGGTCAGGTCTCGCCCAAGGCGGTCCCACGATTCCCCCCCATCGACCGAAACGGTGTCGCCGACATTGGCGGTTTGGTCGTCGCCCGCATTGGCAACCGGGGCGCTTCCGGAGCTGATGGTGATGGTGGTGCGGTCCGGGGTTGAGACGGAGCCGCGGCCGTCAATGACCACCAACGAGACCACAAAGGTTCCCTCGGCATCGGGCGTGAACGTCGTTCCGGGGTCGCGCTCGTCGTTGACCGAGAAGGGGTTGTCCGCATCGAGCAGGGCCGAACCGTCCGGTGCGGAATCGATGGTCCAGTGGAAGGTGATTGGGTCGCCATCGGGGTCGTACGAGCCGGAGCCGGAAAGGTTGACCGGCTCGTTCGAAGACAGCGTCTGCGAGCCGCCGGCTTCGGCGACGGGTGCAGCGTTGCTGTCAGCGTCACCGTCATCCTTGCTGCCGCAACCCGCAACCAGAAGGGATGCGGCAGCGAGCCACATGGGGGGGTTAAAACGGAGAGCTTGAGGGGCCATACTCGCCTCGGCAGGTGTAGGTCAGGGTCACGCGGTCATGGTCCGAGAGGGAACAGTCGTTCACGTGCAGCTCGAGTTCATGGGTCTCGGTGTAGGTGCTGTAGAGCGTGGCGGGCCGTTCCGGGAAGAGGATGTTGATGGCGGAAGTTGTGGTTCCGGACAGGTCGAGGTCCCCGGTGAGGTCGGTCCACTCGTACTGAAGCGTGTCGCCATCCGGATCGGTCGAGCCGCTGCCGTCGACTGCGTACAGCAGCTCGGCGCACGGTTCGCAGACCAAGGAATACCCTTCGTAGCTGCACCCGCCGACGACCGTGACGGTCTGGTCCCCGCCGGCATTCGCGGTCGGACTGTTGTTTTCGCCTTCGGGGCCCATCACGTAGGTCACGAGGTCCGGCACCGACGCTTGGTACGGGTCGCTGACCTGGAGCTGGAAGGTCCATTCTCCCGATTTGTCCCAGGTGAAGGTCGGCGCGGCCACCGTGGCGTCGACGAACCCGTATGCTTCGGGGTCCGCACCCGGCGGGGCACTGACCACGGACCACGCGTAGGTGATGGGGTCGCCGTCGGGATCGTAGCTTTCCCAGCCGTTCAGGTCGAAGGTGCTTCCGGTGCATGCCGGGAGCGTTCCTCCCGTGCCGGCGTTCGCGCGCGGCCGGGCGTTGTCGGACTGGGCGTTGATCATGCAGTAGTCGGGCTCCGACCAGTTCAGCCCATCGGACACCACGAGACTGAGCACGTAGAGGCCCTGGCAGTCGGGTACGATGGAGGGGACCGGCGTGCCCTGGTCAAACAGGCTGTACGACGCGAGCGATGAGCATTCGGGCGTGGATGAGATGGCCCAGTTGTAGGTGATTCGCGCGCCCTCGGGGTCGTACGATGCGCGGCCATCCAGGCTCGCGGCAAGCCCCACCGTCGCGGTGGCATCCGCACCGCAGTCGGCCAGGGGCGGCATGTCGTCGGAGACGATGGTGATCACCACGTAGTCGGGTTCGGAGGCCGTCGTTGGGTCGCTCACCCGGAGCGAGATCACGTACTCGCCCGGCGCGTCGGGCACAAAACTCGGCCGGGCCGCGCTGCTGGAGCCGTTCTCCGACAGAACGTTCTCGTCAACGGATGAATCGGACGGGATTCGGTCGAAGGTCCATGTGTACGAGATGTCGCTTGCGGCGTAGTCGCTGCAGGCCGTGCTGCCGCTCCCATTCAGGGTGATCAGCGAACCCAGTGGAAGGGTTTCGGACGCGCCGGCCTCGGCAAGCGGTGCATCGCACGCGCTGGATGGCGCGGTGTCGCCGCCATCGCTTCCGCAAGCGGTGCTGAGCGCAAGGGCGCCGACTGCGAGGGCTTTCTTGGCGTATCTGGTGTCCATCATGGTCTTCCCTGGGCTTCGTACGCGCGCGATCAAACAGTGTGCGTCCGATGGGCGGTAGTGTACGGAGAATCACCGCTCACCGTCAACGAAAGAAACGGTCTCCATCGATGGCGCGCTCGCGGTGGACGGATCCGCGGCGCAACCGATGGCCGCACGCGGGTCCGCTTCCTGACATACTCTGCAACCGATAGCAATGCCAATGCGCGGTTGGTCTGGGGCAACGCCCGTGCTGGCAGCGGTCGGCTGTGTGCCCGCTCCTGGGATGCACGATGGGGTCGACGTCACCGTCGACGGAAGGGGGATGCGGCTGTGGCATTTCAAAGGGTGGGCTGCTGGGCGTTGGACGATTAGAGACTGTCCCAACGAAACGGGAGCAGAGCCACGATGGGACTCTTCGATTTTTTTTCTGGCGGTGCGGATGGTCAGTTGAAGCGCCACAGCAAGCGCGCGATGAATCTGAATGCGCAGGCGGAAGACCGCGAGGCGAGCCTGCACTGGCTGGCTCAGAACGGGTCTGAGCAGGCCATACTTGGACTCCTCGGACGGTTCACCGTGACCTACGAACACCAGATGAAGGACCTCAACGAGAAGCAGCTGGTGTACGAACTTCTGGATGAACTCGGTGCGGTGGTGTGCGAACCCATCAAGGTGTGGGCCCGCAGCGCACCCAAATTTGCGCGCCCGCTCCAGCTGGTGGACAAGTACCAAGGCGAAGAGGCCACCGTCGCGATGTTGATCGAGATGTTGGCGTTGGAGAACGATCCCTTCAAACCCGAGAAGAAACGTCAAATCTTGATCCGTCTGGCGGAGTACACGGATGAACGGATCGTTCCGGCCATCGAAGAGTGCTTGCGGGACTTCGACGAAGGCATCCGCTACGCCGCCGTCGAGGCCGTTCTGTCACAGCCCGATGAGTCCGTTCGAGGGCACCTGGCCGCCGCGATCGCGGACGACAAAGAGGAGAGCAATCGCCTGCGGGTTCGAATCGCGGAAGCGTTTCATCAACGGGGCTGGAGCCTCGGCGACGAAGCGGCGGCGGTGGCAGCCCGTCCCCCGCATGGCTGGGTCGTCACAGACGGGAAGCTGAACCCGGCGTAATCTCGCCGGCGATGGGCGCGAGAAGGGCGGTGCGAAACGCGTCGCCGGTGAGCCCGCGGCCCAACAGGCACATCGACTTGACCACGGCGGCTTCGCCGGTCATGTCGCCGATGTACATGGCCCCCGCGTCCCGGGCTGCATCGCTCCCCGCGTACCGGCCGGGACGGCTTGAACCGGCGCGGCACTGGCTGCCCACCAGCACATGGATGCCGGCGTCGGTTGCGCGGCGGATGGCCTCGGGCCAGCCATGGGTGGGCAGGTTGCCTTCGCCGAATCCGCGGAGCATCACCACTCGCATGCCCGCCGCGACCAAGGCGTCGACGGCAGTGGGTTGCATGCCGGGGAACGCGCTCAACACGGTCACGCGAGCGTCGGTCTCGGTTCTCACCGTCAGCGGACCGGTGCGCTGCAGAGCGGGGCTCACCCGCTGGATGTCGACCCCCAGTTCCACAAGCGGCGGATGGTTGGGCGACGCGTATGCATCGTAGGCGTGCACGGATGTCTTGGTGGCGCGGTTGCCCCGGAAGAGGTGGCTCCCAAAATACAGGCCCACCTCCCGCACATTCATCGTGGCGCTGATCGCCGAGTGAACAAGGTTGGAGCGCGCGTCGGTTCGCGGCGCGCGGAGCGGGCGTTGGGACCCGGTGAGCACCACGGGCTTGTGGTCTCCGCCGAGCATGAAGCTCAGCGCACAGGCAGTGAACGCCATGGTGTCCGTCCCGTGCACAATGACGAATCCATCGTAGTCGTCGTGGGATTCCGCCACAATGGTGGCCAAGTCCTGCCAGTGCGCCGGCGTGAGGTCTGATGAATCCACATTGGCGACGGACCGGGTTTCCACTTCCGCGACGGAGGCCAACACGGGCGCATGCGCCAGAATGTTGGGGGCGGCGTCGGTCACCGTCAAGTGACCAGAGTCGCCCGACTCCATGCTGATTGTGCCGCCGGTGAAGAGAAACAGCAGTCGCGGTTTGTCGGTCACCAGATGTACACTTCGTCGTCGTAGCATTCGCCCGCCGCAAGGGCGTCGCACTCCGCGGACTGGATGCACTGCTTCAACTCTTTGAAGGCTTCGCGTTCAACGCTGTCGCTGCCCATGTCTTCGTAGAGATCTTGTTGAACCAAGCAAGATGCCTCGCACTCTTCCTGCTCGGTCACGTTGGTCTCCACCGACTCGCAGTCCAGCAGCGTCTTGCAGGTCTTTGCACAACTGGGCTCGCAGCCCACGAGCAGCAGCGCAGGGGCCGCGGCAGCGAAACAGAGCAGGCGCATCGTTACCAAACCGGCGCGCAGTAACCACCGGCGAGGTTCTCGCACGAGTGGCTGTCCACGCACTCCATCCAGACGGCGGCTTGCCGGTCGTTCTCGAGGGACACGGGTTGGTCGCTGGGGGTGTACTCGGTGGGTCGGTAGTCACCGACTTCACCGGGCTTCTCCAACGCGCCTTCGCACTCGTCCATGCATTGCCGCATTTTCTTGTCGCGAGATTGGCCGAAGGTCACCAGGCCGACGAAGTAGCTCTCGGTGCCTTTCTCGCCGCGTTCATCCCCGCAGTTTGGTGCGGTTCCGTACAGCTTGGTGCATGTGCTCTGGCAATCGTTCCCGCAGCCGCTCATCAAGAGCGCGCCGACGAGGCCGAATCCAAGAAACAGGGAAGGGCGATTTCGCATGACACCTCCGGGGCCCCAATCTTAATCGCGCGGTGAACCATTCGCCAACGGTCATCCTCACTGGCATCATGCTAGGGATTCCCTCAGCCCCTGAGGTTGCGTGCACATTCTTCAAGTCACCCCCTATTTTCCGCCGACGTGGGCCTACGGTGGGATTCCCCGGATCGTCGACGGCCTCAGTCGCGCGCTGGTGCAGAAGGGGCATGAGGTGACCGTGCTGACCACCGATGCGTACGACGGTGAACAACGCTCGGGGCTCGACGGCGACCGCGATCACCACGGGGTTCGGGTGCTCACTGTTCGCAACCTCTCCAATCGGGCTGCCTACGCGCACCAGTTGTTCACCCCAACCGGCGTTCGAGAGGCCTTGAATCGGCTCGAGCGGAACGTCGATGTGATGCACCTGCACGGTCACCGCCACTTGCTGAACAATGCAGCGGTGCGTTGGGCTGCCGGCAAAGGAGTGCCGTACGTGTTGACGGCCAACGGCACGTTGTTGCGCCATGAGCAGAAGGTGGGCATCAAGTGGTTTTGGGATCAGTTGGTGGCCCGACGCATTCCGGCCGGTGCCGCGAAGCTCATTGCCGTGAGTGCCGCCGATGTGGCGCGGCATCGCTCGGCGGGCATTGATGCCGAGCGCATCGAGCGCATCCCCAATGGTCTTGACCTTGGGGAATTTGAAGCGCTGCCGACCCCGGGGGCATTCCGGCATCGCCACGGTCTGGGCGACGGGCCGGTGGTGACCTACCTCGGCCGGGTCTCGCCCCGCAAGGGCGTGGAGCACCTGATTCGCGCCTTTGCGGACGGGCACTTGGCGGACGCCCAGTTGGTGATCGCCGGCAACGACATGGGCGCCATGGAGACTGCGCTGGCGGAGCCGCGCGGCGCCAATGTTCATTTTGCGGGTCTGGTCGAAGGGGTGGAGCGTCTGGAACTGCTCGCGGACACCGATGTCTTGGTTTACCCATCCGCCGACGAGGTGTTTGGCCTGGTGCCGTTCGAGGGGCTGCTCTGCGGCGCTCCGGTCGTGGTTGCGGATGACTGCGGGTGCGGCGAGCTCATCGCGGAAGCCGGCGCGGGCTTGCTCGTGCGCTATGGGGACATCGACGGAATCCGTTCTCGCGTTCGGACGTTACTGGAGGACAAAGAATCGGCCCAAGCGATGGTGGGCCGCGGTCGGCGCTATGTTCGGGAGCAGCTTGGGTTCACCAGCATCGCCGAGCGGCATGTTGCGGTGTACGAGCGGGTGGCGATGTGAGCAGAGAACGGTGGTGGATACGGGTCTGTTGGTTGGGCGTCATGGCGTTGATCGGGGCAACGTTCTTCAATGGCCTTCACGCCCCCTTCGTGTACGACGACAAGATCGAGGTGGTTGGGAACGCCACCATTCGTGACCTCACGCAACTCCGTGCGGTGCTGGAATACAACGTCAACCGGGTCCTGTTGATCCTGACGTACGCATGGAACTTCCGATCCTTTGGACTCGACCCGTTCGGGTACCACGTCACGAGCGTGGTCATCCATGGGATGGTGATCTGGTCCGCATTGCACCTCGCCGTGGGGTTGGGGCGCATGGCGGGGCATCCGCGCCCGTTGGCGGTGGCTGCAACCGCGTGCGGGGTGTGGTCGATTCATCCCATGGTCACCGAGGGAGTCACCTACATCACGGGCCGGTCCGAGAGCCTGTGTGCCTTGTTTGTGGTGTCCACCCTTGCGGTCTGGGCCCGGGCATTGGAGCAGGAGGCTGAATCGGGGTCGACGGCCACCGGGCAACGCTTGCTTGCACTGGTGCTCTGCGTGGCGTCGATGGGCACCAAAGAGGTGGCATTGATGACGCCCTTTGCGCTGGTGTGGATGGAACACCTGTTCGGGCAACGGTCGATCAAGTGGCGGTGGTATGCGCCATTCGCAGGAGCGGTGGCGTTGGGCGTCGTCGGCCGTGCGCTTTACGCGGAACACCTCATTCCCCGCGAGGTCGACCGGCCTCTGCTGACTCAGATCTCGACCCAAGCCGAGGTCTGGGCCCGATACGTCGGCCTGTGGGCGGTGCCCGTTCGGCAGACGCTGTATCACCACATTGAGGACGTGGCGTTGTTCAGCCCTCGGGGTGCGGTGGCGTGGCTGATTTGGGGCCTTGGGGCCATCGGTGCCGTTCGATGGTCGCGGGGGAGGCCGCTCGTGGCCTTCGCGCTGGGCTGTGCGGCGCTCTTCTTGGTGCCCAGCAGTTCATTTGTGGCCCTGAAAGAGAGCATGGCCGAGCATCGCGCCTACGTAACGGGTCTGTATTTGGCGCTCGCGGTGGTGTGGACGGTTCCGCCTCGCCTGGTGCGATGGTTGTTGGTCGCTGGAGCTGCGGTGATGCCGGTCTTGATGTGGGCGACCATGGAGCGAAATCGGGTCTGGTCGTCCGAAGTGGCGCTGTGGGAAGAGGCCACTGCGCTTTCCCCGGAGGTGGCAGAAGCGTGGTACGGGCTGGGCGACGCCCATCGATTTTCAGGCGACATGGAGGCGAGTGTCTCCGCATTTCAGACCGCGGTTGAGCGGGACGAAACCCACCTGGATTCATGGAACAATATGGGCATCGTCTGGGCTCAAATGGGCGAACACCGCAGCGCAAAGGATGCCTGGCAGTCGGCTCTTCGGATCGACAGGACCTATTGCAAGGCGCACTCCAACCTCGGCCTTCTCGCCAGCCAGCGGGGCGCCATTGAGGACGCGATCGTCAACTTTCGTACCGCGATCAAGCACTGTCCAAACAACATCGCTGCGCACTATGGCCTCGGGACAATCTATGCAGACGGTCGCCGCAACCCGGACCGCGCGGTGTTTCACTTCGAAGCATTGTTGAAGCTCGACCCGGGCTTCTCGCGGGCCGAAGAAGTGAAGAAGCGATTGCTTGACCTGACGTGGTGACGCCCGTCACGCCGCAGAGTGCCACCTGCCGAGCGCCCGACCCATCCTCCACACTTCGTCAATTGACCCCGATGCCACGGCATCTCGCAGCAGGCGCGCCATGGGTCGGGGCCGAAGGTAAAAGCCCAGCCAGGCCGCGCGCACAAGCTTTCCAAGTTCCTCCCCGTCCATGTCCGTCAGCGTGTTCCGATCGACGTCGGCATCGAGCGGATTGTTGACGTTTGAGTTCAGGGACCGTGGGTGCGAAAACAGGGGCGTTCCCGGCATTGCAGACAAGGTGGAGAACTGCACGTAGTCGGCCTCGATGTCGCGGCAAAACTGGATGGATGCTTCCACGGCTGCGTGGTCTTCGCCGGGAGCGCCGAGGATCATGTAGGCCAAGCTTCTCAGTCCCGCCGCTTTGGTTTGGGCGAAGGCGGAGATGGCCTGCGGCACGGTGATGTCTTTGCGCAGCAAGGCAAGCGTCTCGGGGTTGGCACTCTCCACGCCGTAGGCGACCACCCGGCAGCCTGCGGCCCGCATCCGACCCAAGAGTTCGGGATCGACGCTGTCGACCCGACCCTCGCACTTCCACTCAATGTCGAGACCACGGCGGATGATTTCATCGCAGATGTCCATCACCCGTCGCCGCGAAATCGTGAAGTTGTCATCATAAAAGTTGATGAATCCGACTCCAAACTCTGCTTTGAGTTCTGCCATCTCGTCCACCACATCGCGCGCGGAGCGCGCGCGCCATTTCGAGCCACCGACGCTCTTGTCGCAGAACGAGCATCGAAAGGGGCACCCACGACTGCTGATCATGGTCGCGAATCCTCGGCGCGTTGCAAACAGGTACCGGTATGCATCATTGGGCAGCAAGTCGCGGGCCGGTCGCGGGAGGTCGGATGGGCTCATCGGCGATGCCGCCGTGAACGCCCGGTTGGGCGCGCGCACGCCCGGGGGGGGATCGCCTGGAGAGCCCGCGGTCCACCAATCGAGCAGCGGTCCGATCACGGGTTCCCCTTCGCCAATGACCGCGGCATCGAGGCCGGGCATCTCCGTGAACACCGCATCGCCAACGGCGGTGGGGTGGGGGCCGCCGAGCACGATTTTCCCAGCGTGGGGACGGCACAAGCGAATGGCGCGGGCCACGACGTCCGCAACTGGGGTCATGGCGCTGAAGCCGAGGACTTCGGGCTGAAGCTCTTGGATGCGTTGTTCGAACCCCGACCATGACATCCCCGTGGCGTAGGCATCGATGATCTCGACAGAGTGACCCAAGGACCGGGCCATTGCCGCAATGTAGGCGAGGCCGAGGGGCGGTACGCTCAGCCCGGCATCCGCGGAGTTGCGACGGGGCGGTCGGGCGAGAACAAGCTGCATCGTTTAGCGCGACCCCGAGAAAGCAGCGATCAGGCCGCGAGCCCGCTCTTCAGTGAGGTCGGCGTCCGCCTCTTCTGGAAACACATGCCCCATTGAGCCGATCCCATGGCAACCCGTCGAGGCCGCTTGGGGCGCGGTATCCGAGGTCAGGCCACCCATGGCGATCACGGGCAGTTTCACTGCGGCGCATGCTGCCGCGAGGCGTTCGATGCCCAGCGCGGCGCTGCAGTCATCGGGGTTGGAGAGTGGTCCAAAAATTGGACTCAGGGTGGCGTAGTCGGCACCAAGTTCCTCCGCGCGGTGCAGGTCTTCGATCGAGTGACAACTCATTCCGAGCAGGCCCGATACCCCGGGCCGGACCCCCGCCCACCCAACCGTTGCCGGCAGGTGAAGCCCCCACCCGGACCGTTGTGCAAGTTCGCGGGCATCGGGGTGCGAGGCATGCAGAATGAGCCCCGGCCCGAACAAGGGTGAGACGCGCCTTGCCAGCTCGACATACGCCGCTCGCGAGAGGTGTGGCTCGCGCAGGATGAGGCTTGTCATCCCGCCCTCCACCGCGCCCTGGATCAGCCAGGTGAGGGTCCTTCCGCACCCGTGATCGCCGGGGGAGAAGCCAATGAAGGTGGGAACGTTGCTCATGCAGGCGCTCCCGTTTGCCGTACGGGTTGCTCGCGTACACTGCCGCTCGTGGCATGCAGGCGGGGGGAGGCTCGGCCCGACTCGAATGCGGCCCGCCCCGCCTCGACGGCGAGGCGCATCGCTCGGGCCATGCCCACCGGATCGACTGCGCCGGCGATGGCGGTGTGCACGAGCACCGCGTCGGCCCCCAACTCCATCGCGCGCGCTGCATCGGAGGCGGTGCCCAGGCCTGCACCGACGATCAGGGGTCCGTCGACTTGCGCGCGGAGGAGCGCCAGCCGCTCGGGGTTCGCCACGCCGCGCCCGCTGCCGATCGGCGCCGCGAGGGGCATCACGCCGATGCAGCCCATATCCATCAAGCGGTTGCAGACCACCGGGTCATCGCCACAATGCGGCAGCACGGCGAACCCCTCTTTGACCAGTTCGCGAGCGGCCTCAAGGGTGCCTTCCGTGCATGGAAACAGCGTCTGTGGACACCCGATGACGTCCAGCTTGATTCGGCGGGTCTCCAGCAGGTCGGCCGCCAAGTGGGCCGTTGCAACGGCATCCTCGGCGGTGTGGCACCCCCAGGTGGTGGGCAACACGGTGACGCGAGAACGGTCGATGTGGTCCAGGATGGTGGCCAGCGAACCGTCATGACCATCCGCCCGCCGAACCGCCACCGTCACCAGCTGTGTGCCCGACGCATCGTGGACCCGAGCCATCGTGTCGAGGTCGGCGTATCGCCCGGTTTCAACCAAAAGGCGCGACCGAAATTCCAGATCGCCGAGGAGTAACATGGAAATTTTGTATCCAGATTTGGCACAGCGATCGAGGCATGCAGTGCGATCGAAGACTTTTTTTTGGAAATGTCATTTGATCGCGTGTCCAACTTGAGAACTCTGCGGTATAAAAAGGCAGCCGAATTTACGGCTGATGGAGGTTCATCATGATGAAGGTTTTCCTTCCCCTCGCTGCTCTCATTGCATTCACAGCTTGCTCGTCCGATGACGAAGACACCGCTGCTGCTGAAGAAGAAGCAACCGAAGAAGCAACCGAGGAGTAAGCGCTGAGCGTTTACTGCTTTATATAAAGCGCCTGCTCCAATGATGGGGCAGGCGTTTTTTTTTGTGAGGTGTTCCATGAAATTCTCAACCGCGATGGTCCTGTTTGTTGCTGGTGCATGCACCAAAACGGAGTGCATCAACGCCGATGGGTGCGACACGGCAGAAGCGGAGGCGGCACCCATTGGGCCGGTGTCCGTGGATTTTGAGTGGGTCAATGCGGCCGCGTTTGAGGTGACGGTGTCCGGCATCTCCAGCGCGAAGCTCGGCATCGCCGAGACCGGTCTCGGCGGCACGGGGTACTACCTGGAAGATTGCATCGGCGCGGCGGCTCGCTGTCATGCGTTGACGGAGGGCACCAACACCTTCATTTCGCAGCACGAAAACGCCACAGGCGTGCCGTGGGACGGCACATTGGAAGACGGCGAGACGTTCTTGCACCAAGATGCGGAAGAGCACCTCACCTATGCAGTGTGGTCCATGAACGACGAATGCCTCGCGGTCGCCGGCCACGACGTCGGGTACTACGCCACGCATGGGTGCGTGAACTTGGGCAACTGAACCCCTGTTGGGGCGGTGGTTGGCCGGGGTTCACGCACGAATTCGGTGATTGCATGCAGCGGTTGCGCTCGCGTCAACACGCCTCGCGGCAGGTTTTTTTCCGCCGGACTGTCACATTGATCGAAATCGGTTACGGGCTGGTCGACCTCGATCTGACCGGGTTGTCCGGACACACTTGAGGTTCCCTCTGGAGGAGACAACAATGAAGAACTTTACTCTTATGCTTGTGGGCCTTTCTGGCCTTGCAATCGGTTGCGATGACAAGTGCGAAGACACCGCTGCTGGCGGTTGCGAAACCGGTATCGAAGCCGACGCCGATGCTGACGCTGACGCTGATGCCGACGCCGACGCTGACGCTGACGCTGACGC
>JAYZVA010000007.1:0-15139 GCA_036156175.1 Myxococcota bacterium | reverse complement strand
GAGGCTGAGTGAGCAGGTCAACAGGCCATAGAGAAGCCAAGGCCGGCCGACGGAGAGTTGGTGCATGGCGGGGAGCCTGGGGGGGCAGGGGAAGGGGTCTGGGGAAGGGGCCTGGAGGATGGGCCTGGGGGGACCCATGGTCGACCCGGGGGGATTCGGGCCTGTTCAAGTGTGACCAGCAAGCCTTGGTTTGTCAAGAAACGGTCTTGAAAATGCATTAGGTTTCTGACGTAACGACAGGTTTGACCTGTCTTTTTTGGCATCCAAAAAAATTTGGCCCGAGGCTCAAAAAAGGTAAAGGCTCCAACTCGAGGACCGATGCTGGGGGTGCGGTCAGTGCTACTGGAGGAAGAACCGCATCTGCGGTCAGTGCTACTGGAGGAAGAACCGCACGCAGAGAGTTGATGCTGGGGTGTGGTCCAATTGGCAGGACGCCCGGCTGTTACCCGGGAAGGTGCTGGTTCAAGTCCAGCCGCCCCAGCCACTCTCTGCCCCCTCCGGCGCCTCAGCGCCTGCGCAAACCCGAGGAGCGGGACCGGTTCGACTGGGTAGGAGAGCCGGTCCCCTTTTTCGATTCAAGGCTGAACGGTCATGCGCGCGACCAAAAACGACTCGTCACTGAACGGGTCGATGCGCTGCCGGGTTGCGCCGATGTAGTCGGCGCCAAACACGTCAAAGAGGTTGCCCGTCAACGTGAACCCGGGCACCCTCCCCGTCGGGCGACCGTTGGCGTCCAGCGCCAGCGCCACGGCCACCGGAAGCGCGATGTCTCCGGTCCGGGTGCAATCGCTGCCGGACACGAACCACACCAACAGCGCGCCGTCGCCATCGAGCGCATCCGCCAGTCGGTCCACGGTGGGCGCGACCCTGAGGCGGCCAAACCCCGAGGTCGGCAGCGTGCCCACGTCGCCCACGGCGGTACCGGTTGCCGGCAGCCCGTACCGCTCTGCATCCCGCTTCGATGCCGCCACGCCGCACACCCGGCCGTCGGCAATGATGGCCAAGTCGAGCGGGTCGCGAACCGTCCCCTCCATGTCGAACGGACACACCCGACCCGTCCGATGGTCGCGCCACTCGTGCAATCCAAACCGTTCACTGAAGTGTGCCCGGCCATCTCCGACCATGCCGTGGAACAGACTGGAGCCGGATGCAACCGACCGCGCCGTGAGGTCCGAGCGAAACAACTGAAAGAGTCCGGACCCCGCCATGCCGCCCGCGCCGGGAAACACCACAACCCGCCGACCGGATGGCGGGTCGACTGGATTCAGGTAGGCAGCCAAATGCTCGCGAAATGACCCCAACACGCCCTCGACGTCAACCGTTGGCCCCTCCACGCCCACAAAGGTGTCGAAGATGTTGCCTGACCCCTTTTCTTTGGCGATGAAGGCCACCTGGGTCGCGACCCGTCGGTAGTGCAGATCCAGGCCGGCATCGGACTCGATGTGCCACGCCAGCTCCTGCTGCTCGACGCCATGGGAGAACACGAATTGCGGAAAATCGGCGCGAAGCTGCTCCAGCACGCCCTCAGTCAAGCCAACCAACTCGTCCACATCGCGAACCGGCCCCGCATGCTCAACGGACAGGCTCGTGTTGCACCCCGGATCCGCAGTGCAGGGAATCCCGAAGACCAGTGCGTCGGTGGCTTGGCGCGTGAGCGCATCGATGTCGGCGCGACCGCATGCAGACGCGAGGCCGATGTGCTGCCCATCCATGATGCGGACAGCGGTTTGGTCTTCGGTCTGCGTGCGAACACTTCCGATTGTCGACTCGGTCACGCCCAACTTGATTGCGCGGTACTCGGAGCGGACGATCTCGCGGGTCATGCCAGGCTCATCCGTCGGATGCGAACATGGGGGCCGCCAAAACTGACCGAAAGCGGCCATTGCTCCATCTTGCCGCATCCGCCGCCCACCAAAAACGGGGTCTCAACGGCATTGGATAAGCCGTCGATCTCTCCCAGCGTCTCGAACACGGATCCGGTCATCACCGCCACACGCACCGGCTCCGCGAGCCGACCGCCGCGGATCCGCCAGCACAGGCCCGGCGCAATCGTGAAGGTGCTCATTCCGCTGCCGTGCTTCACGGTTTCAATGAAATACCCGTCATCCACCCCGTCAAACAACTCCTGCCGCGATTGGTCACCGGCCCCAATGGTGGTGGTGGTCATCCGGACGATGGGCTCGTATCGAAACGAGATCGCCCGCGAGTTGGCCGTCGGCGCCTCTCCAAGGGCCGCTGCAGTCATGCTGCTGTGCAACCGGCCGGCCAGCACGCCGTCGCGGATCAGGTGCGTCTCTGTGGACCGCTGGCCTTCGTCGTCGAAGGGCATGTACCCGCTTCCAAAACCGCGCCCGCTGTCCACGATTGACACCATTTTGGATGCGACGGGCGCGCCGATTTTCCACTCGTCCAGCATCGCGGGGTCGCCCAGCATGAAGTCCGCCTCGGATTTGTGCCCGAAGCTCTCGTGGGCGAACACCCCCGCAACCTCCGGAGCCAAGATCACGGTGTGTTCGCCGGGCTCAACCGAGACGGCATCGCGGGCAAAGCGCTCGCACTTGTCCAACAGTTCCACCAACGATTCCCCGTGCGCAGCCCGCTGCATGGCCAGCGCGTCGAACCGATGATCGGCCCTCGAAAACCGCTCGGAAACCGTGGATTCGCCATCGGCCATCGTGACGGACAATATGAACCCGCATTCTTGATAATCGTGGCGCACGTTGGCGCCCCGCGACGACACAAACCGCCGGTCCCGGTGCTGGTCAATCCACCGCGCGACCCACGTCCGCACGCTGGGCCGCTCGAGGCCGCGCGCGTGGTGCTGCAGCAACGCCAGCTTGTCGGCAACCGGAACCGCGTCGATGCGCGCATCGTCGAAGGCCCACACCGCCTCGTCGATCACCTCGAGTGCAGCGATGCCCGAAGGGCGGTCCGTCGGTGGGAGCGCATCGGAGGCGGCAAGCTCAGCCAACACATCATCAATCGCATCGAGGTCAGTGGTGGAGGCGATGTACCACCGCCCTCCCTTGAGCACGCGAACCAACGCCCCCGTCTCCACCTTGGTGACCACTTGGTCAAGGTGACCGTCACGGAGGGTGATTTGATGGTCGGCGGTTCGCTCCAAGCGAACATCGGAATACACGCCATCGGGAAATCGAATGGCGTGAGCTTCCAGCGGGTGCAGCGGTTCCATGCGAACCCCTTAACCCTGCTGCCTACCGGTCGAAGGTGCCTTCCCGAATCATTCGGTCGAGGGCATCCGACACCGATGTTTCGCCACCGATATGGGCGTCGAAGCGCCGACTCGCGTCCGCAAACCGATCGCGGACGGGCTGGACAGGGGGATTGATCTTGCGAATCGCCAACGCATCCTTGAGCGAATCCTCGACGCCATCGAAGAACTCGTCGGCGTCCGCCACGGTGAGCGCGTCGGGAAGGTGCCCGGTCTTTCCTTGGGCTCGAAGTCGCATGTACAAGAACAGCTCCACCGGAAGATCGTCGGACCGACCGATCTTGTCGAGCGCAGCGCGCCGAAGCATGGTGCCCGCTTGCCAGAATGGGGTCGGCGCTTCGTCGGCCTTCTCGGGATCTGCCTCCGCCGTCAGGCGCCCCCGATCATCGACCAAGACCAGATTGCACGTCATCAAATCAACGCCTTCATTGATCACCAGCGCAGTCCGCTGGCGGCTCAATCGATTGGGAAGCATCCGGATGCCCGGGATCGCCAGCGCGATGAATGCGGCCTTCGAATGCCGCAGGCCCACCCGGTAGGCCTCGCCCAGCGACGTCTCGGGCCCGACATGGACCACCGTCGCTCCCGCCAGGTGCCCGATGCCACTGGTCGTTCGGTCCAACACCACCACTGCGGCATCGACGCCACGCTGCCGCTTGACGTCGGCGAGGTTCACGGCGACATGGCGCCAGTTGGAGTCATCCGTTGGGATGAACACGGCCACAGAGTTGGAGCGGGGGATCGTCATTGCACCCCCGTCTCGGCCCACAGCCGCCGGTCTTTAGGTTTTTTTGTTCACCGAGTCAGCGACCCAAGACAGATACGGCGCATGCCCACCATCGGTGCCCACAATCACCACCTCGGGGCACTCGTACGGATGGAGGGCCACGATCCGGTCGCGCAGGCCTTCAGCGGCCGCCTCTGTGGTCTTGAAGACGATCAGAGTCTCTTCCTCATCGTGCACCTCTCCTTCCCAACGGTAGATGCTCCGCACCCGCGGAATCAGGTTCCCGCAAGCGGCGTGTCCCTCATCGACCGCGGCCCTCGCCAGCATCGCCGCACCCTCTTCATTGGGAGCGGTCACGAACACCATACACACCTTCACCATCAGGCCTCCTGCATCATCCGTCTGACTTGGGGCATAATCCAACAGAGGAGTATCCGTGAGCCCCACAGTCCCATCGACCGCGGCGCTGCTGTTGATCGGCGCGTGCAGCAAGGTGCAGGTTCCCGACAGCGACGGCGGGCCGTCCCAGTACTGCGACAGCACGGTCCGGATTGAGTTCCCAGACGGCAAGTGGACCGAGTACAACGGCTGCCACGAGGTGATGATCGACGCGACCTATGAGTTCGACCCCGACGATCCCCCGTCCATCCGCAGCTTCAAGCTCCAGCTGGCGGGCGCCAACGATCCTGGATTCGAATGCTGGCTGGTGGTGACCAGCTATGGAATCTGCGGCCCTGGATTCTACGGCGTTGGTCCCGCGCAGAGCACCATGATCGAGATGGCCACCTACGATTGCGACTATGTGCCCGACGCGTACGAGGGGCGGTACAACAGCAGCGATGGCCAAATGCGGGTCGACACCATCTTCGCCGGCTCCAAAACCGGCGACTTCACCGGAGCGCCGCTCTTCACCGAATTTGAAGCCAACATCGAGGCAACGACCCCCGAAGGCGTGGACGTCTTCATCGGGTTCGGAATCGGCGCGTACCTCCGCGGCGACGACGGCGAGCAAACGGAGTGTTTGTTCGCCGAGTGACTCAGCCCTCGCCTTTCGAACCCCCCAGACACTGGGGCGATTGGGCCGCTTCTCCCCCGCGATCCGTGTACTGAGAAACGGGCATGGTCTTCAGCGCCAATGCGTGGATGCTGCCGGCCATCTCTGCCTGCAGGGCTCGATACACCGCTTGATGCTGCGCCACCATCCGCATTCCCTCGAACGCCTCGGCCACCACAAACACGTTGAAGTGGGACTCGGCACCGACCGGCACGTTGTGCATGTGCGATTCGTCGACGACCTCGAGAACCGAAGGCTGCAGCGCCTCCGTCAGTCGGGTTCGGATCCGGTCCACCATGCTCATGGGTGGGGCCTAACGCGCAGCAGGCCAAAAAAAAGGGTCGGGAGTGTTGTTGCCAACACTCCCGACGCCCAACCCAAATGAACAGACCTCGGGTCTGTCTTCTCCACACGGGAGAAGGCCGGCGGAACCACCGCCAGGCTCAGCGCAGAAAGTAGGCACCAAAAACCGAAGAAAAGGGGTTAAAAAACAGTGTCACCGGCTCGTCACATGGCCCATCCGTGTCACGGATTCGTCACCTCCGAGTCGCGATCCGATCGAGTAGACTATACTTCCCACCCGGCCCCGCGACGGGCCCCCAACGCACTCCCTCGTGCCGTTGCAAGGAAGGACCATGACCCACCCCGCTTCTCTAATCCCGGTTTTGTTGGCTGCCCTCGGATGTTCCACGGGCGCCCCCTCCGACCCCACGAAGGGCGTGTTCGATGGAACGCAAGAGGACGCAGGGCCGGGGACCGAAGCGTGGGCCACCGACGACATTTCGTGCGAGACCAACGCCGATTGCTTCTCCGGCGAGTCCTGCCTCAACGACGTCTGCCAACCCTCCCAGTGCGACGGCGGAATCATCCCGTCCACGGCACCGATGGGCTCGACCTTCACCTTCTTCGGCGACAACGAACTGGGGGTTGCCGATGCGCGGAGCTACGACGGCGCCTACTGGGTTGACGTGTATTCCCCCGACGGAACGACTCCCGACTATGAAGGGTCCACCAACGTCGCCACCACCCAGCTTGTCGACTTGAGCGGTGGTCGGTTTACCAAGGACCAACAGGCTGAATTCATCCTCGCCATCGAGGGCCGCAATTCCATCGGTTTCGCCGGAACCGGCGAGACCGACTGGGTCAGCGTGCCCTTCCGACCCGCAGCCCTCGATGCCGGAGACACCGACGGCGACGGCCTCGATGAGGTCGTGGTCATCTCCGAAGACGGCGACATCAACAGCTGCCACATGGACGCCGGGAGGTGCGACGGTTGGGCGTTTGAAGACGCATCGGACCTGACGCTCCTTGACGTGGCAACCGGCGACGTCGATGGAGACGCCGTCTCCGAGGTGGTCCTGCTGCTCGACACGGGCTCCAACACGCTGATCTACGTCCACAACCACGACCACGAAACGAAAGACCAAGAACCGTCGTATCAGATGCAAGTCGAAGACATCACGCGCATCGATGTGGGCGATCTCGATGGAGACCGCGTCGCGGAGATCGTCGCGCTTCACAATGTGAACAGCATTCCCGTGTGGCCCGAAGACGACGAAATCCTGGTCTTCAACATCGCCGACGCGCCGTCGAGTGACGTCGACGGGCCCGGTGTGCTCACGCAGCGGGCCAACAAGGCGACCAGCGACCTTCAAGACCTCAACGACATCGAAGTGTCGGACACCGATGCGGACGGATTCGCCGAAATCTTTGCGGTCGACGGGTCCGGACGTGTGGCGAGCTACGACCTCGAAGCCGACACCCTCTACCAGCGGTACGACCGCGCCCTCGAAGCGAACTCCGAGCCCTTCCGTATCGCCCTCGCGGACGCGGACGGCGACTCGCCGAGCGCAACGCTGATGGACGGCCCCACCTTGGCCAAGGGCGCCCCCGTTCCGGCCGCAATGATCTTGTTGCCCCCCTACGACATCGACAACTCGGACGATGCCTCTGGGTCGTTCTACGGAGCCTTCGAGAACACCTCCGAATTTTTCGACGACACAATTTCACTGGGCATGCGCGTCGACGTTGGCGTGAAGGCCGAGTTCATGGACATGTTTGGAGCGTCGTTCTCCTCCAACGTCGGGTGGCGCGTCAGCCAGAGCGTCGGCGATGGCTACCGCCTCAGCGTCGGCGAGCGATTCGGCATGAAGGCAGACCCCGAGATGTACGGCCCGTACCACGGTGCCGTGGTTCTGTACTGGGGGTGCTTCGACACGTACACCTACGAAGTCAATGACCCAAGCGGGCTCGCCAGCGAGATGGACGGAGAGACGTTTGTCCTGTCGGTTCCGGTCGGTGGGTCGACCAGCGTGTGGTCGATCTCTCGGTACAACGCCTTGGCCGAAGCCCTTGGGACCATGCCCGTCTTGGACATCCCCTACGCCGTGGGCGACGTCGACGACTACCCGAGCTACCCGGAGCGAATCGACGGGACACCCATTCCCGAAGAGGACTTTGTCTTTTCGGAGGTTCGCTGGTACACCGCCCCCGACGTGGGCAGCATCTCCTACCGCCGTTCGCTGTCCGAGGAGTCGTCCTATCGCTCCTCTTGGGACACCAGCCTGGGAACCAGTGCCGGGGTCACCGCAGCCGGTGTGAACGTGGGCATGAGCACCGACTACGGGTGGGGTCAGAGCTATTCGTTGCGGCTCGGTTCCGGTGCCATCTTCTCCGGGAGCGTGGCCGCGGTACCGGACAACCCGAACACGCCAGAAGACGAGTACGAAATGTACAGCTTCCGCTTCGCCCCAGCCGTCTACCGCCACTGGTACACCAACGAAGCCGGCGACCCCGCTGCGCTCTACGTCATGACCTACGCCGCTGAACGGTAGCACCAATGCTTCGCCCAGTTCTCATCGCCGCCCCCGCCTTGGTCGTTGGGTGTCAGGCCGGAACCCTTGAGTCGGGGGAGTGGGGCAAGCTTCGCTATTTCGGCGAGCTTACGGGCACGCCGGAGGCCCGAATCGATGACGAGTCCCTCGAACCGCTGAAGCTGATCCCACCGGCTTCGGACCGGGACGGCAACGTCTACGTGCTCTACGAGGACATCAACGGCAACAGCATCGTCTACGTTGGCCAAGCCTTGAGCGGCTGGTCGAAGGGCTGCCCGGCTGGCGAGGAGCCCCTGCCTCACGCATCGGCCAATGACGCACAGATTCACGGCTTCCTGGGAACCAGCGACACGATGGCGTGGTACTGGACCGGCGACGCGCTTGCGCAAGTCAACGGGACCACCGGGGAGTGCAAGCAAATCCTCGACAAAGACCCGCTCACCGTCACCGACCTGCGGGTCATCGCGGCGGTGCCGTATGTGCACGAAACGCCGGCGCGGAGGACGCTCACGGCGTGGGTGCAGGGGGTAAACGATGCCTACAATCGGCTTCCACCGTACCAGGTTGTCGTGGACCTCGACCTTCGTCGGTACGTCGCCTACAACGCCTTTGAACCCAGCGATGCCAACTGCGTGGACGTGTTGGGTGTGGGCAGCAACGAGGCGCGGGAAGAAGGCGTCGTGGTTGTGGCCTACAACATCGACGGCGAACGACGGGTGGAGGCGCGCACCATCGATTCCCAAGGGGACACCACCAACGTCGCACCGCTCATTGTGAACGGCTCCGAGTTCTACGTCTGTTCCGATTCCGAGAACCGTACGCCGGAACCAACGGTCGTTGGTCAGCTGCAGGCCAATGCAAACGGCGTTTACGCTGGATTGCTGTCCAATGGACAAATGCTGGCGTTCAATGAAGACGGCGGCTCCAGCCGCACGCTGCCCAACTTCGATGCCTTGGGCATGCTCCAGCACGAGGGCGATTTGTGGGTGACGGGTGTCGCCGATGGCCGTCCGGTTCTCGGCAAGGTCCAACCGAGCGGCTCGGTGGACACGGTGATTCGATGGGAATCGAGCGAGAAGGCCGCCCAAGGGTTGCAAGGCCAGATCGCGGTGCTCGACCAGCGGTATCAACCCGCAGAACCCATTGGATGGGAGAACCCGGTCACGGCCATGGGTCCATGGCCGTTCATCAGCCCGTACCCCATCGACGAATACGCCATCGGCACGACCGGTTGGCTTGTCGCCGGACCCAGCTTTGAGTCCACCCTCACCCGCACCGCGGTGGCGTTTGGCCCCGTGGGCATCACGGTGCCCTGAATGTTCACGTTTCTCGCGCTCCTGACCGCTGGCATCACCGCACCGGCACACGCCGCAGAAAAGGCGGCACTGGTTCGAACCCACGGGTACGTCAGCCCCCGTTTTCAGGCCGTGTTTCGTCCCGATGCGCGGCCCATCGATCAAGAGCGAATCGGGATGAGTCAAACCAAGGCCGGGCTGATTTTTTCCGGCACCGTTGTGCCGACGTGGACCTTCAAGGTGCACTTTGTGGTGGGCGCGGACCCGATCTACGCGTTGACATCGGCCACTCCCGTCGACGAGAACAACGACGGCGAAACCGACGGCATCAATGGAACCTTCGCTCCCGCGGTTCAGAATATGGTGGTCGAGTCCATTGTGACCTACAAGCCGGTCGATGCGTTTCAGGTGAAAGTTGGCCGCATGCGGATCCCCTTCACCACCCAGGCACAGAGCGCGAACACCGCGTTGATGTTCCCCGAGCGATCGGGCCCAAACGAGACCTTCCTCAGCGGCTCTGACATGGGTGCATTGGCTCAGACGACCCTCTTTGAGGGACGCATCAAGGCGTCCACTGGGGTGTTCAACGGCACGAGCACAAACGTCTTCGAATCCAACCGCCAAGGCGTGCTGTTCACCGGACGCATCGATCTGAACCCGCTCGGAGACTTCGGCTTCTCCGAGACCGGCAAGTGGTCGGGCCCCCTGTTGCTGGGCTTGGGGGCGGGAATCATTCACAACCCGTACACGGCCCACGATTCCGCCGGCTACCCCACCGTCTCCGTCGAAGACACACGCGCCAGCTTATCAGCCCGCGCATCGTTCTACGGGTTGTATCTGGTCGGCGAGTACCTCAACCGCGAGAAACTCGACAGCATGTCGGGACGGCCCACGTGGGGCTCGGGGTGGTACGGCCAGGCTGGATGGCACTTGCCCAAAGGGCTCGAACCCATGTTCCGAATGGGAGAGTCGTCCATCGACCAGTCATTTGACCCCCAGCGGACCAAGTGGATCGACGCGGGCCTCAACTTCTACCCCGCCGCCAAGCGGGCGAAACGCGCCGACCAAGTCAAAGTCACCGTCCACTATCTGAGCGAAAACCGCATCGATGAAGGCGAGCGGGCCGAAGGCGTGAGCACCCAAGTTCAAGTCAGCTGGTGACCCGCGGCGGCGGTCAGTTTGAGCTCGCCGATTGGCTGGACTGCGTGCCAATGGTGCGTTCCGCACCGGACGTTCCCTTCATGCGCACGCCCTCGAAGTCCGACTTTGTCTGTGTGCGGCATTCGGTGGTGGCATCGCCGTCGATCTCCTGCAGCGTACGGCCCCCGGTCAGGTCTTTGCCCGAGAGCGTCGCTTCAATCGTATCGTTCCACGACATGTAGGTGGACGCGGTCTGTTCGCCGTACGTGGCTTTCACATCCAAGGAATCGCCAGACCACGTGCCCACGTACTCTTGCGCGCCGTTGGTGAGGACCAACGCGCCGCCCGACGTGGTGTAGATGTCGATCCACTCGTAGTCATCGCCGCGGGTCTGTACCTCCTCGCCTTCCAGGTCGCAGTTGCTTTGAACGTCCACACTGGCCAGATCCCACTGGAACAACCAGGTCCCATCAAACGGGCTTCGACAACCCACCAAGCTGAGGCACATGAGCGGGAACACAACGGGCATTTTTACGGGCATCGCTAACCTCCGAGGCGCGAAAGGTAGCCCAAACTTCAAGGGCGTCGATGCTCGTTTGGTCAAGAAGTGGTAGCGTTTCGGCCCCGACGACGAAAAGTCGGGTTCGCACGAGGCACGTTTCATGCAGCTGTACACAAAAATTTTGATTGGCATGGTGGTCGGGGTGATTTTGGGACTCCTCATTGGCCCCAACTCATCGCTTCTCCCTCAGGATTCCGTGCACCTCGCCTCGAACGTCGAGGTCTTTGATGCCCCCACGGGCAACCCAAATGCCTCCTTGTCAGGGTTCAAGACCGGATCAATCGTGGCCGAGCGAGACGGGTGGATGGAAGTCCGCTTCGAATTCAGTTCGGCCGACCTGATGCGACTGAAGACCTCGGGCATCGAACTCGTCACCGAAGCATCGACGCCACTTGCTCCCGGCGACACGCTGACCGGTTGGGTCAAAGACACCCAGCCGGAGGTTCGGCGGTATGCGGGCATCGGCGAGACGATCGTCAACGCCACCGAGTGGATCGGCCAACTGTTTCTGGCCATGATCAAGATGGTGGTGGTGCCCCTGGTCTTCTTCTCGTTGGTCGTGGGCATCGCATCGCTTGGCGACGTCCGGAAGCTGGGCCGAATGGGCGGGCGCACCCTCGGCTTCTTCATGATGACCACCGTGATGGCCTTGTCGATCGGCGTTGGCCTGGCGAACCTCATCAAGCCGGGCACAATGCTGTCGGATGCCGACCGCGACAACTTGCTCGCAAGCTACTCCGATGGCGCAAGCAACAGCGTGGCAAACGCCGCCGAAGCGCCATCCTTCACCGACCAAATTGTGGGCATTGTGCCCAGCAATCCCTTTGGCGCGCTCGCCAGTGGTGAGATGCTCCAGGTCATCTTCTTCGCCATGATGTTGGGGATTGCGCTCACCTTCCTCAAAGACAACCGAGCCGACGGCGTGGTGGAGGTGTTCGACCGGCTCAACGACGCGATGGTCATGCTGGTCCACATCGCGATGAAGCTGGCACCGGTGGGGGTCGGCGCCCTGCTGTTCAAGGTGGTCGGAAACACGGGATTGAGCGTCTTGATGGCCCTGGGGGTGTACGCCTTGGTGGTCCTGGCCGGACTGTTGCTTCACATGTTCATCACCTACGGACTGACGGTCCGATTTGCAACGTCGTTGCGGTTCCTCCCTTTCTTGGGCGCCATCAAAGAGGCCTTGGTGATGGCGTTCTCGACGTCCAGTTCCTCCGCGACCCTACCGGTGACCAAGGGGTGCTGCGAAGACAACCTGAACGTCAATCCAGAGACCACCTCGTTTGTGCTGCCGCTGGGCGCCACCGTCAACATGGATGGCACGGCCCTGTACCAAGGCGTGGCGGCCATCTTCATCGCCCAAATCTACGGCATGGACTTGTCCATGGCCGACCAAGTCACCATCGTCGTTTCGGCCACGCTGGCCAGTGTGGGGGCCGCGGGCGTGCCCGGCGCCGGGATGATCACCCTCGCCATGGTGTTGACGGCGATCGGTGTGCCGACCGAAGGCCTGGCATTGATCCTGGGCGTCGACCGAATTCTCGACATGTTTCGCACCGCGACCAACGTGGTTGGCGACAGCACCGCCACGGTGTTGATGGCGTCACTGGAAGGGGAGAACCTCCGCATCATGTCCGACGAGGAAGACGCCGCCGATCCATCCAAAGGGTTTGAAGGCCGGCTGGACCACGGACAAACCGCCATCGACGCCGACTGACTTTCGCCCAACGGGCTGCGGCCCGTGCACGCTCTGGAGCACGCCCCCTTGAACCGCGCATCACCTTCATGGATTCAAACGATTCGGACCTGGCCGGACAGCCTGCTTGGGCCCCAGTACCGCAGCGACCCCTTGTTCTTCTTGCGCGTGAAAATCGCCATTTTTTGGGCGTTCCCCGGCTCCATCATCTCCGTCGTGTTCATGGCCTACTCGGCAAGCGGACCCGACGAAAACCTGCTGATGTACCTCCCCTTCATCGTCGGGCAGGTGGTCATCACCACGTCAGCGGTGCTGCTGTTCAAGTTCCAGCATGCCAAGAAGGCGCTGCTGTTCCTCGCAGTGATCGCGACCGCAATGATCATCTGGGGAACCTACATCGCGGGTGGGGTCACCACCTTGACCGTGCCGTGGCTGACGGTGATTCCCCTGATCGTTGCCTTGTTCGTTGGTCACAAAGGCGCCATCCTCAGCACCGTCCTTTGCGCAGCGGCCCTGTTGGTCATGGGCAAGCTCGAGAGCGAAGGGCACACGTTCCCCCGCGGCGGCATGACCCCGCTCGAGTTGCACGTGGGCGTGGTGGTGTGGGCCGTGCTCGTCTCGGGCGCCATCTCGGCGTCGTTGGTTTATCGGCTTTCCAACGCCATTCGTTCGTACGGGGCGGAGATCGACCGCCGCAAGAAGGTGGAGCAGACCCTGCGCCACGCCCAGCACGGGCTCCGCACGGCCAAACAGCAAGCCGAAGCGGGATCGGACGCCAAGGGCTCGTTCTTGGCCCAAGTCAGCCATGAAATTCGCAACCCACTGACGGCCATCATGGGTGCGATCGACCTGCTGGAGCTGCCGTCGGACGAGGAGACCCACCAGGCCCGGGTCGACATGCTGCGGCGGTCGGCGGATGCGCTGATGGAGCTGGTCGACGACGTCCTCGACTTCTCGAAGATTGAGGCGGGTCGACTGGACATCAACCCAAGCGAGGTTGATCCCACGACGATCATTGACCGTCTGGAACGAACCTACCGACCCCAAGCGGTGGAACGGGGCATCGAGTTGTTGTTCGAGATCGATCCACAGCTCCCTTCAACCATCGCCATCGACACCCTGAGAGTGTGGCAGGTGTTGGCCAACTTGATCAGCAACGCCCTCAAGTTCACCCACGAAGGCACCATCACCATTGAGGTGTGGCGGATCGAGATGAGCGACGGGAGAGCCGGCATCAACTTCGGCATTGAGGACACCGGAATCGGCATCCCTGAAGGCGCGCATTCGTCCATCTTTGAGCCCTATGTGCAGGCCGAACGGAGCATCACCGAGCAGTACGGTGGAACCGGTCTGGGGCTGCCCATTTGCTCGCGATTGGTGGCCTTGATGGACGGGCAGTTCGGGTTCGAAACCGAAATCGGTGAAGGAACACGATTCTGGTTCACAATCCCCATCGATCAGCGTCCCACGCTTCCCGCCGAACCCACCGCACCCGCCACCAGCGGTTCGTCGCACGTTCTGGTGGTGGAGGACGATCCGCTGAATCGCCAGGTCGTGGGTGAGTTGCTGGAGTCGTTGGGCCATCGGGTCACCCTGGCCAACGGGGGCGTGCAAGGGGTCGCCAAATACACGGCCGAGCAACCCGATCTCGTGCTCATGGACATTCAGATGACCGACCTCAACGGCATCGAAGCCTCGAAAATGATTCGGGCTTGGGAAACCGAACATCAGGCACTGCGCGTGCCGATCCTCGCCATGACCGCCGACGTCGAGGTCCACCGCGTCGCCCGCTACGGCGCTGCGGGAATGAACGACTTGCTCGGCAAGCCGGTGAACCGCGACAAGCTGGAAGAAGCCGTCAAGGGGTGGGCGGTGCCCCAAGGCTCCGGCGCCCAGAAGACGTCGTGAGATGTTCGACTCGCACTGCCACCTTGACCGGACCGAAGCCGACCCAAGCGACTGCATCGCGCGGGCGCAGCGAGCCGGAGTGTCCCACCTGTTGATCGCCGGAGTCGACCCTGCCGGCTGGAGGCGTCAACTCGCGTGGGCCCGACCCACCGTGCTCTTGGGCGTTGGGCTTCATCCATGGTGGGCCGGACGGAATCCAGACGCCATCGACCCGGCCATGAGCTCACTCCGCGCGTTTGTCGAGGGCCACCGCGACGCCGTCCATGCCATCGGAGAGACAGGGTTGGATTTCGGCCGCCGACTCGCAAAGGCGACCCGACCGGCCCAGGAGCGGTCGTTTCGGCAGCACATCGATGCGGCCGCATGCCTCGACCTGCCGCTGATTCTCCATGTGGTCCAGGCCCACGGGGCTGCACTGGACCGGCTGCGATCATCACCACTGCCCGCCAGGCCCGGCGTCGTCCACGGTTTCTCCGGCACCGCAGAAGTGGCCGAAGCGTTCGTTGGGCTGGGCTTCTGCATCTCGTTCAGTGGCGCCGTCACCAACCCTCATCGAATGCGGCTGCATCGGGCCGTGCGTGCCGTTCCGGATGAATTCTTGCTGGTCGAGACCGACTCGCCGGACCAAACGCCCTGGAATCGGCGGCCGGGTCCCAATGAACCCGCTTTCTTGATAGACGTCATCTCAGCC
>JAYZVA010000006.1:0-8739 GCA_036156175.1 Myxococcota bacterium | reverse complement strand
CGCGCATCGTCTCCCGCGGATGGGGCGACCGGCGATGGTTCATAGGACGGCGCCGAATACGCCGAATCGGGCGTCCAGTCGGGAGCACCCCCGCCGCTGCCGGCGATGAACGAACGAATTGCGCTGCGGATTCCATTTTCCCGGCCCAACATCAAAGTTCTCAGCAAGCTCATTCGTTCTCCTTCGGATACATCCCTATGAGAGTATTAGCACGACGTCCCGGTCGGGCCTCAAAACTACGATGTGGAGACCGCATGATTCGTGACCGACTCAAAAAACGGGCGCGCCAGTTCGCCATCAAAGCGTTTGGCATGGAGTTCGACACCGAGGCCCGGGACCCGAATGCTGGCGGGCGCGCCAACCCGGACGACTTCGACCCGACGGTGATCCCGAAGATCGTTGACGGTGCCGGCGATACGCCGGGGCCCAACCACAAACAAGACATCGGCCGCACATGGGTTGCTGCGCAGTTAGCCGGTGGCGTCGCGCCAGTGTTCATCGACATCCGATCGCCCATGGAGGTTGCGACAGGGGTCCTGCCCGGAGCGCATCGCTTCCCAGGGGAGACCATTCAGAACAACCTCGCCGTGTTGCCGCCAAAGACGCACCGCGTGACCGTTTACGACCAGACCGGCGACCAAGGCTCGGCCGAGCTGGCCAAAGCGCTTCGAGAACAAGGCTGGACCTTGGCTCGACGGCTTCGCGGCGGCTACGCCGAGTGGATCGAACACGGCGAGCGGACCGAGCAACCCACGATGAGTCATCCCACGAGCATTGCCGTTGGAGACACGCAACGGGTGGGCGACCAGACCGGTCACGTCCACGACATCACTGCCGATGGCACCCTCTTGGTTTGGCTGGAGTCGGGTGAACTCCACGCGATTGCGCCCGACTGATCGGGGCTACTGGACGCGCCACATTCGGCTCGCGCTGCCGCCCTCACCCACCACAAACCGCACGCTCTTGGCGCACCGCGGACACCGACCAACGTACGCGTCACCCGTTGGATTGATGTAGACCCGAACGTACTGCCGGCAGCACTCGAACATCACGCCGAGAAATGGGCGTTGTTGATTTGGCTTGGTCCCCGACATGGCCAGCAAATCGGACCCTCCGCTGCACACTTGAGTCGATGATTGTACGATGGGGCCCATGAAGAAACGCGTTTTGGGCACTTTGCTGGTTGGAATCGCCTGGGCATCGTCGGCCGCGGCCGAGCCCGCCAGCATTGACGGCACCGAGCCTCCCAGCATTGACGGCACCGAGCCTCCCAGCATTGACGGCACCGAGCCCCCAAGCATTGACGGGACATGGTACCTGCGCATTCGCACCGCAACCAATGCGAAGGTGCCCATCATCGGCAACACCTACATTCGGTCAACAACCCACCTTCTCATCACCATCGAATCCACGGACACGGGGCACCAGCAGACGCAGCAAACCTGCATCGTCGACAACCGACCGAGTCGCTCCATTACCCGCACGGTCTTGCCGGATGCGTTCATTGCCCATCTTCCGGTGAAGACCTACCCCATCGCGGTCGAGGCCCGGCCCGACGGCACACGAACGTACAACGCCGACCTCAAGCAGCAGTACGTCGGCTACGATGGCAAGAAGGCCAATGGAGTCATTCCCGAGCGGGCCAACGATCCCGCCGTGTTCGATTGGGATGAGGACGGAAAACCCGGCGCAAGCGTCCTCGTTGACATTCCAATTTTTGGCCAAGTTCGGATTTACATGGTGCAAACCAACCACACGTTTTTGAGCGGAAAGTTCACCTCCGACAACACGGTGGAAGGCATCACCCATCAGCGGCTCCTCCAACAACGAACCATTGGCGCAGACAACCGCTTGTTGGCAGCAAACCCCAAACTGACCATCGGCCAAGGGCACGACAAGTTCGAACTGATGCGAATTGAGGCAGGGTCGGATTGCGACGACATCGCGCGCCTCGCCAGAGGCTCGTTCTAAGCGTCGGGGGTGATCAACCCGTCACGCAACACTCCCTTGAGCAACCGGACGACCTGCGACACGTCGAGCGTCTCGCCGTACAACCATGCCTGGAAGACCGGTTCTCGGATCATGCCCAAGAGCAGCCGGGCCAACATCAACGGGTCTCCCGCGCAGACCACTCCCAGGGCTTGGCCCGTTTCAATGGCTCTGGCGAGCCGATTGGTCGCCGTTCGGTAAAAACCGCGCAACCCCTCGTCCCCTTCTTCGTCGATCCCTGCGGCTTCCGCGAACAACACGCGGGGCAACTCATCATCTTCGGTCAGTGCGGCAAAGAGCCGCTCCAGGTTCAACTCGACCTGCTTGGGGATGTCCCCAGCGACATCAATGGGCAACACGGCCGACGCAACCGAGTCCATCATTTCCGACAAGACCGCCTGAAAACACACGCGCTTCGATTCAAAGTAGTTGTAAAACGTGCCGCGAGCGACGCCCGCCTCATCGATGATCGCGGAGACGTTGGCTCGGTGGTAACCGAGCGACGCAAAGACCGTTCGTGCGGCAACCAGCAGCTGCGCGCGGCGGTCGTCAGGGGCCATGGGGATTGCTCGGCTCATGAAGTCCTCATAGCCCGTTGCCATCCCCGCGCGACCAATGATAGCTTACCGTCGACCACTAGACTGATGTGTCAGTCACCACCCCGGCAAGCCCATGAAACGACCGTCAAAAATCGCCATCGGCATCGACATTGGATCCACCACCGTCAAAGCCGTCGTGTGCGATGTTGAAACGCTCGACATCCTCTGGAGCGACTACCAGCGTCACGAGACACGGCAACCCGAGAAGACGCTCGACTTTTTGGTCGCAATCGGCAACGCCTTCCCCGACGCGACGCACATTCAGGTGTTCTGCACGGGATCCGGCTCCAGCCCACTCGCGGAGCCGATTGGCGCCAAGTTCGTCCAGGAAGTCAACGCGGTCACGCTGGCCGTCGAGCGGCTCCACCCCGACGTTGGAAGCGTCATTGAGTTGGGGGGACAAGACGCAAAGATCATCATGTTCCGCGAGCGCGAGAACGAGGACGGGGTCTTGGAGAAGACCGCCCTGACCTCCATGAACGACAAGTGCGCATCGGGGACGGGCGCAACCATCGACAAGTGCATGATCAAGGTCGGCATGCCGGCCGAAGAAGTCTCCAAGATCCCGTTCGACCCCACCCGACTCCACCACGTTGCAGCCAAGTGTGGCGTCTTTGCAGAGACCGACATCGTTAACCTCGTGAAGTCCGGCATTCCCGGACCCGAGATCATGAACTCGCTCGCGGATGCCATCGTGCACCAAAACCTCAGCGTGCTGACCCGGGGCAACACCCTTCGGCACAAGGTGCTGTTGTTGGGCGGTCCAAACAAATACCTCCCGTTCATGGTCGAGTGCTGGCGGATGCGCATCCCTGAAACCTGGGAGTCACGCGGCCACACGTTTCCCGATGACGTGCCGATCGAAGAACTGATCTTTCCACCGGAGAACGCGGAGTACTACGCTGCATTTGGGGCCGTGGTGTTTGGATTGGCGGATGCCGATGGCGACACCAATGTGGGCCGCTACAAGGGCATCGCTGGACTGAAGGACTACATCCAGAATGGTCGGTCCTCCCGCTTGGGCGAACTGGCGGACGGACCGCTCGTTCGTTCCGCAGAAGAGCTGGATGTCTTCCGAAACGACTACACCATCCCGTCGTTCGAACCCGCCGCCTTCACCGCTGGCCAACACGTTCAGGGGGTCATCGGACTCGATGGCGGGTCCACGAGTTCGAAAGCGGTCTTGGTGGATTACGACACGGGCGACCTGCTGTACAAGGCCTACACCTTGTCCAAAGGGAACCCAATCCAGGACACCATCGACATCCTCACCGAAATCCAGCAGTACGTCGAGGACCAAGGCGCGACCTTCGAGTGCATGGGCTTCGGGGCGACCGGCTATGCCGCCAACGTGCTCGAAGAGTCCGTGAAGGCGGACGTGAACATCGTGGAAACCGTGGCCCACATGCAAAGCGCGGTGCGTTTTGTGCCGGATGCCGACGTCGTCTGCGACATCGGGGGCCAGGACATCAAGGTCCTGTTCCTGAGCGAAGCGAAAGACGGTGGGCGCGACGTCAAGGACTTCCGCTTGTCGAACCAGTGCTCAGCCGGCAACGGCATGCTCCTTCAAGCAATGGCCGACCAATTCGGCGTGCACCTGCACGACTATGCGGACACCGCCTTCAATGCGGACTTGAGTCCCAAGTTCTCTTACGGATGCGCGGTGTTTTTGGATGCCGACCGCGTCAACTTCCAAAAGGAAGGCTTCACCGCCCAACAAATGCTGGCTGGGCTCGCGAAAGTCCTGCCCAAGAACGTGTGGCAATACGTGGCTCAGGTGCCCCGGCTGGCAGAGTACGGCGAAGTGTTTGTCCTGCAGGGAGGAACCCAGCGAAACCTCGCCGCAGTCAAGGCGCAAGTCGACTACATCCGCGACCGGGTGCCCAACGCCAAAGTGGTCGTCCATCCCCACTGCGGAGAGGCCGGCGCGATCGGCGCCGCCATGGAAACCCTGCGCGTTGTCCGACGCCGCGGCCACTCCACGTTCATCGGCATGAAAGACGCCATCAAGCTTCAATACACCACGATCAATGACGAGAGTTCCGTCTGTCACTTCTGCCCGAACGAGTGCAGCCGCACGTTCATTGACACGGTCACGCCCAGCGGGGACAAGAGCCGATACATCTCGGGGTTCTCGTGCGAGAAGGGCACGGTTGAGAGCAAAGAGGCGCTGCGCGAGCTGAACCGTGAGCGCGGCGTCATTCGCCGCCAGTTTCCAAACATGGTCGAGTACGAGGCCAAGCACGCATTCAAGCACTTCTACAACCACGAACCCATCCCGGCGGCCGGCACAATGAAAGACGCCGTCGAAGTCAAGCGACGGTCGTTCATGCGGGTCGCTCGCCGCGCCCTCCGGCGGGGATTCCAACGGTCTCACGCCGATCTGAGCAACATCAAAATCGGCATCCCACGCGTCATGAACGTGTACACCGCGGCGCCGTTCATCCGGACGTACTTTGAGACGCTGGGAATTCAACCCAAGAACATCGTGTTCTCATCGCCCACTTCCGAGGAGATGTGGGTCGAGGGCGGGCGCTACGGGTCGATCGACCCTTGCTTTCCATCGAAGGTCATCCAGGCTCATGTCCATGAGTTGTTGTTCCATCACCACACGGATGAAAAGAAGCGCAAAGGGCCTTTGGACTACATCTACTACCCCTGCATGACCAACATGCCGACCTACGTCACCGATACGATTGATACGTGGTCCTGCCCCATCGTTTCAGGTTCTCCCAACGTCGCCAAAGCCGCATTCACGAAAGAGACCGATTTCTTCGAGAAGGCGGGCGTTGAATGGATCGACGACGCCATCGCGTTCAACGAAAAGAACCTGCTGAAGAAGCGGCTGTTTTCGGTCTGGGGCCACCGGTTTGGAATCACCGAAGACGAAAACGACTGGGCCGTTGACCAGGCATTCAACGCCCTGGATGCCTTCGATGCCCACATGGAAGCGAAGGGCCGCGAGATCATCGAGGCTGTCGAAGCGGAGAACCGAATCGCAATCTTGATGATCGGGCGCCCGTACCACTCTGACCCAGGCCTGAACCACGGCATTCCCGAAGAGTTCCAGGTCCTCGGCTATCCGGTGCTGTCCATTCGAAGCCTCCCCAAAGATCGCGAATGGTTGTCCCAATACTTCGGGACCGATGATCCCCTGGATGTCCGAGACGTCTGGCCAGAGAACTACTCCACCAACTCCGTGCAGAAGGTCTGGGCTGCACGATTCGCTTCGCGCCACCCCAACATCGCCTTGCTGGACCTCTCCAGCTTCAAGTGCGGCCACGATGCCCCCACCTACGGGATCATCAACAACATCGTCACGGAAGCCAAGGTGCCGTTCAGCGCCCTGCATGACATCGATGCAAACAAGCCGGGCGGCTCGATTCAAATCCGGGTCAAGACGTATGCCCATCGCCTGAAGTTGGTCGAAGAGCAGTTGCACGACCAAGCCGAAGCACGAAACGAACTCAATCGCCGCGTGGCCGAAAAACGCGCGGAACTCGAAGCAAAATACTCCGCACAACTCTCCGCAAAATAACGAGGACGCCATGAGCCAACACGAAGACTCTGAAGCCCAATCCATTGAAGAACGCATCGCTGCTGAACTCGGTGAGTTCGCTGCAGCCGAAGCCACCAAGCTTGGCCTGGACCGTGACCAATGGGTCGAGCCCATCAACACCACGTTCACGCGCTCGCAGCGGGAAACCACCACCATGCTGGTCAGTGGCCTGACGCTGGCCCACGACACGCTGGTCTGCGCGGCCTTCGAGAACCTCGGCTACAAGGTCGCCAAACTCGACGCCCCCGACAATGCCGCGCTGCAATTCGGCAAAGAGTTCGGCAACCGGGCCCAGTGCAACCCCACCTACTACACGGTTGGAAACTTGGTGAAGCACCTGGTTCACCTCCGCGACAACGAGGGCATGGAAGCCAGCGAAATCATCGAGAAGTACCTGTTTGTCACAGCGGGTGCTTGCGGTCCCTGCCGGTTTGGCACCTACGTCACGGAATACCGGAAAGCGCTCCGCGATGCGGGTTTCGACGGATTTCGCGTCATGCTGTTCCAGCAGCAAGGAGGCATGAAGCAGGCAACGGGCGAAGAACTCGGGCTGGAGATCAACCAAGATTTCATCTTGAGCATCGTGAAGTCCATGCTCGCGGGCGACGTGCTGAACCTGATGGGCTACCGACTTCGACCCTATGAACTTGAAGAAGGGGCAACCGACCGCGCGATCGCCGCGTGCCGAGCCATCATGGTCGACACGTTGAGCAACGGCAAGTCCATTGTCATGGGACTGTTGAAGTGCCGTCGCGAGCTGAGCAAGGTTCTGGTGGACCGCAGCCAGCCGAAACCGCTCGTGAGCATCATCGGTGAATTCTGGGCGATGACCACCGAAGGCGAAGGCAACTACGAACTTCAAACCTTTCTCGAGAGCGAGGGGGCCGAAGTGGACATTCAACCCATCGTGAACTGGCTGCTGTTCATGGTGTGGGAAAACACCTTCGATACCGAGCTCCGCATCGACCTGAAAGAAGACGACGTTGATTCCAAGAAAGGCCTGAAGGCGGGGACGGCGGGTGCCACCAAGAAGCTGTGGACCTTGCGGGCCGCCGACAAGGCAATCCGAAGCGTGTTCCAGACGTTCGCGCACGCCGTTGGGTTGTACGGGTACCACCTGCCCGACATGACCGAAATCGCCGAGCTCGCCGCGCCTCACTACGACAACAACAACCGAGGCGGCGAAGCCCACATGGAAGTGGGCAAGTTGATCCACTTCGTTGAAGACAAGGTGAATCACATGACCGTTTCGGTCAAGCCATTTGGCTGCATGCCCTCATCGGGCGTGTCGGACGGCGTGCAGAGCATCATCACGGCAAAGTGGCCCGAGGCGATCTTCTTGCCCATCGAGACCACAGGAGATGGAAAGGTCAACGTCCATAGTCGGATCCAGATGATGCTGTTCAAAGCCCGTCAGAAAGCCAAGGCCGACTACGAGCGTGCGCTGCAGCAAACGGGAATGGATGAGCACACATTCAAAGCAAAACTCAGTGCATCTCGATGGGGCAAACACCCGTTCCGTCGGCCGCCCCACCGGGAAGCCGGGGTTGCCACAAATCTGGTGTACGCCATCGGATAGGGTCGCCACGGGCGCGTCCTGGCAGGATTTGGGCGGGCCCCGCACCGCGCACTGCGCGCCACCAAATGGCGTGCGCGGAGCATCGGGTCATTCCGCGTTTCATTTTGATGACATTCGCGTGCACATTCGTGTATAAAGAGGGCACCTTTCGATACGAGGAGTGTCTCGATGCACAAGTGGATGTTTACCGGCCTTTTGATGTTTGCCGTTGCCTGCGGCGACAGCGACGTTGATGACGACAAACCCGGCACGACGGCCGATGCAGATGCCGATGCAGATGCAGATGCAGATGCCGATGCCGATGCCGATGCCGATGCCGACGATACCGGGGAGGCCGATGCTGACGCCGACGCCGATGCCGACGCCGACGCCGACGCCGACGCTGACGACACGGGTGAAGCCGATGAAACGGGTGAAGCCGACGACACCGGCGAAGCTGACGCCGATGCCGATGCGGACGCCGATGCTGACGCCGACGCCGATGCTGACGCCGACGCCGATGCTGACGCCGACGCCGACGCCGACGCCGACGCCGACGCCGATGACGACACGGGCGTGACCGACGACACAGGAGCCGCGCCGGGCGCCATTGGCGATGCATGCGGCGATGGCATGGTGATCGACTGCACCGGAACGTGCATGACCGATTGGTCGACCGATTCCGTGTGCGACGATGGAACCAGCATCTGGGGCGACTTCGACTGCGAAGAGTTTGGATTCGACGGCGGCGCGTGCTTGGACGTGCTCGACGCATGCACGTTGGACGATGGCTCGGCTGGCGTGTACGACTGCGACTTGACATGCGCCACCGACACCCGCGCCGACGGAGCATGCGATCCGGCCTTCGACTGCGCCGCAGCATCCTACGATGGGGCCGACTGCGCGGCGCCCAGCGTTGGTGACGCGTGCGAATACGAAGACTTCTTTCTGGGGACCGTCGTCGGCGTGATCGACTGCTTGGGCGCCTGCGGCGGGGACTACTCCACGGATTCGTTCTGCGACGATGGCACCGG
>JAYZVA010000005.1:0-13553 GCA_036156175.1 Myxococcota bacterium | reverse complement strand
GCCAGCAGGTTCGCCTGTGTCGTCAGCGTCGGCATCGACATCCGCATCTGCGTCAGCGTCGGCATCCGCGTCCGCATCAGCGTCCGCATCAGCGTCGGCGTCGGCGTCCGCATTGGCATCCGCAGTGGGTCCCATTTCATCATTAAACTTTGGTGTACACCCAACTGCCAAAGGAACAGCCAACATCAAACTGAGTAGACCGCGCATGTGCCCTCCGAGGGGGAGAGTCTACGTCATGCGGGGTAGGTCGTTCAACACCGCTTCGACCTCATCGCGGGGCAGGACGGCCACCACCTCGGGCAAGGCACGCAGCACGTCTCGGGCCAGCGTCTGGGCGTCCTTCAAGTGGACCTCGGTGACTTGTTGCATGAAAACAGCCGATATGAGCCGGATGTATGCACAAATCGCATGCCCAAACGGTAGGGCACCACAAAGAGAAAGCCCCTCGAACCTTGCGATCCGAGGGGCAGATGGTACTCCCAACGGGAGTCGAACCCGTGTCTCCGCCGTGAGAGGGCGGCATCCTTGGCCACTAGACGATGGGAGCCGAAGATTGCTGGGCGCCGGCAGGCGGGTGAGCCGCCGACACGTCCTTATGTACCCTGACGGGCGCAGCCGACTAACCAAGCGCTTGTCGGCGTGTCAACCGTCGGCGGGCGGGCAGCGGTCGGCCCCGCCGCGCATCCGCCGCAGCGCCATGGGCTTTCCTGCAGCCACCAACATCTCGTACAGACCCGGCCCCGCCTTCTGGCCGGTCATGCTGACGCGAATGGGTTGGGCCACCTTTCCAAGCCCGATTTCGCGCGCTGTGCAGAAGTCTTTGACCACCGCTTCGAGCGCGCTTTCCGACCACTCGGGCGCGCCCTCGAGGGCATCGGCCAGCTCCCGAAGCAAGGGCCCCGTGGCGGGCTTCAAGAACTTCTTCACGGCTTTGTCGTCCCACTCCAGGTCGGCGTCGGCCGCAAAGTAAAAGGCCGATGCCGCCACCAAGTCGACCAGGGTCTTTGCCCGGGCCTGCACCGTGGCGACCACGGCTTCCAGCCGCTCGTCGGGCTCGATGCCCGCTTCGGCGTAGTGGGGCAGACACCGCTGAGCCAAGTCGGCGGTGTCGAGGCCCATGATCCATTGCTGGTTCAGCCAGCTCAGCTTGTCCATGTCCCACTTGGCGCCGGCCTTGGCGACGCCATCGAGGCCAAAGGCGGCCACCGCTTCGTCGGCGGTGAAGTGTTCCATGTCGCCGCACGCCCAGCCGAGCCGGGTCAGGTAGTTGAACAGCGCCTCGGGAACAAACCCCTTGTCGCGGTAGGCGCCCACGCTCGTGTCGCCGTGGCGCTTCGACATCTTGCCGCCGTCGTTGCCCAAGATGATGGGCAGGTGACCAAATTGGGGCACGGGAAGTCCCAATGCTTCGTACAGCATCTGCTGCTTTGGCGTGTTGTTCAAGTGGTCGTCGCCGCGCACGACGTGGGTCACGCCCATCTCGTGGTCGTCCACCACCACGACAAAGTTGTAGGTGGGCGTGCCGTCGGAGCGCTGAATGATGAAGTCGTCGAGCTCCTCGTTGTTGAAGGCCACGTCGCCCTTGACCAGGTCGGCGACCACCGTTTGGCCCGTGAGGGGCGCTTTGAACCGCACCACGTGCTCACCGCAGTCGGGACCGAGGTTGAGGTCGCGGCAGTGGCCGTCGTATTTGGGCTTGTCGCCCTTGGCTTGGGCGGCTTCGCGAACCGCGGTCAGCCGTTCTTTGGAGCAGGTGCAGCGGTAGGCGGTGCCTTCCGCCAGCATGCGTTCGATGTATTGGGTGTAGCGCCCTTGGCGTTCCGTCTGGCGGTAGGGACCGTAGTCGCCGCCCTTGGAAGGGCCTTCGTCCCAGTCGAGGCCGAGCCAGGTCATGTCGCGGAGGATTTGCTCCTCAAACTCGGGCTTTGAGCGCTTGCGGTCGGTGTCCTCGATCCGCAGCAGGAACACGCCGCCGTTCTTTCGGGTGAGCAGCCAGTTGTGCAGGGCCGTCCGGGCGCCGCCGATGTGCAGGTAGCCGGTGGGCGAGGGGGCAAAGCGTAGACGCATGGTCATGGAACCTCCGCGGATCAGGGCGCGGTCATATCCCGATCGGGCGCGCCGTCACGGATAAGGGTCGAGTTGAACGTCGTGTTCCCGCAGCAGCCGGTTGGCCGCTTCGACGTACCGGTCTTCGGCCTTGCGCACCGAACGGTTGTCGTGCATGGCGCGGGTGAAGGCGGCGTTGTCCGCGCTGGTCCAGGCGTCGGCGAGCGCCGAGTACGACTCGGCTCGGATGGCCCACGCACGCTCGATGCCGGAGTGCACCTGCTCCAAGCCGCTGCTCCCCGGGTCGATGGCATCGACCTTTTGGGCGAGTGCTGTGGCCCGCGGAACGACCCGCTCCGAGAAGCGCGCGGCGATCTCGTGGGCGGCGAGGTCCTGTTTCTTCACCAACACCGCCACGTCCAGAAACTCCCGAGAGATGGCGTTGTTCTCATCAAAGAGCCGCTGCATGGCCGCAGCGTAGGCTTTTGCATCGGAATCTTGGCCCATCTGGCCGCAGGCCAACAGGGCGAGGAGGGGAGGCAACAACAGCATCAATGTCCGGGTGTGTTAGGCGGTGGCATCGGCATCGTAGCGCGTCGGTGTGCCTTCGGTAAACCCAGTCGGGCTCACCGGTGCCCGACGACACCCGACCCGGCCGCCCCAATCGCTGCACACGCCGTGCCCATCACCGCACCCCAGGCCCTCACTCCATGCGCATTCCCCTCGACAAGATCCAAGCACCCGGGTTTCCGGTGTCCGCCGATGCATCGGCCGCGTGGGTCGCCGCTGCCGTGAAGACGGTCCGGGGCACCCCCGGTGAGCCGACGCAGGACCCGCACGAGGAGGAGGGAGCAGAGCACGCCGAGATTGCCTGGACCGTCCGACGCGTTGGCGAGCGTTTTCGGGTTGCCGGGCCGTTCGAGGTCCGGTTGAGGTGCGCGTGCGACCGGTGCGGCGCCAGTACGCTGGTGTGCATCCGGGGCGACGTGCAGCAGATTTACGAAGCACCGGGAGCCGAGCGGGATGCCGCCGACATCGACCTGGACCATGCTGAGATGGACATCGGCTGGCACGACGGCCAAGCGATCGACCTCGAGACCGTGTTGATGGAGGCTCTGGCCCTGCACGGACCCGATCGCGTTCGCTGTGGCGATGAGGGAGTGACACGAATTGGCGAGGATGGACCTTGTGAATTGCCCGAATCTGCGGTCGAAGGTGGGCCGGATCGCATCAATCCCTTTGCCAGTTTGAAGCTGCCGGAATAAACGGGCTGGTCTCGGGGCCGGACCAATCGGCTTCCCCAAAACGAATCAGGTGACATCATGGCCGTTCCAAAGAAACGCACATCGAAGAGCCGCAAAGGAATGCGTCGGTCGCACGACGCCCTGCAGTTTAAGGCTGCGGTCCACATCTGCCCCGAATGCGGCGAACTCAAGCTGTACCACCACATCTGTGGCGCATGCGGCACGTACCGCGGGCAGCAGGTGATCGACACCGAGTAGGCTCGGTCGCTTCGCATGCAGATTCGTCCAAGTGCACTGGATGCGATGGGCGGTGACCACGCCCCCTCGGCCACGGTTGAGGGGGCGTGTCGCGCTGTCCGGGAAGGGTTGCCGGTGCTGCTGGTGGGCGACGAGGCCGTTCTCGGTCCCATGGTTCCCAGCGGGGTGTCGTTGCCGATCGTTCACGCAACCGAGCGGATCGAGATGGGCGAGTCGCCCAGCCAGGCGGTCCGTTCGCGCCCGGACTGCAGCGTTCGCGTGGCGGCTCGGGCGGTTCGGGAAGGGCAGGCCTCGGCATTGGTCAGCTTTGGCAACACGGGGGCATTGATGGCCGCCAGCCTGATGGAGCTTGGCCGCATTCCCGGAGTGGAGCGGCCCGCGGTGATCACGGCGTTGCCCCGGTCCGATGGCGGGCAGCTGGTGCTGCTCGATTTGGGCGCAAACGTGGACTGCAAGCCGAGCCATCTGGGCCAGTTTGGGGTGATGGGCAGCGTCTTCGCTCGGGCGGTGCTCCAGGTGAGCGAGCCTCGCGTTGGACTGCTGTCAAACGGCCACGAAGAAGGAAAGGGCAACGAGCAGGTTCGCGCTGCGCTTCCGGTGCTGGCGTCCATGCCCATTCGATTCATCGGTCCCGTGGAGCCCAACGACGCGCTCCACGGAGGCTGTGAGGTGGTGGTCTGCGATGGATTTGTGGGCAACGTGATGCTGAAGAGCCTCGAGGCGGCCATCGGCGTTGCCGGCACCGTGCTGCGCGACGAAATAGCGGGCCGACCCGGAGCGGGAATCGGCATCAAGCTGCTCCAAGGGGCGTTTCAGGCCTACCGGTCGCGGACCAGCGCAACCGCCATCGGGGGCGCGTTCTTGGTCGGCGTGGACGGCACGGTGTTGGTGGGCCACGGTGCCGCCGACGCCACCGCGGTGCACTCGGCCATTCGCCGCAGCCACGCAGCGGTCGAGGAACGGGTCACGGATCGCATCGGGGAGGCCGTCAGCGCAGCGCTGCAGCCCACGGGTACAAATGACACCTGATCGACGCGTTGCTTTGCGCAGGCATCTTGATATGGGGTGCACCAAGCCGGGCGCGGTCGATGAGGACTGCGGTCGGTTTCGATAGATTCAGGAGCAGTTCCCATGGCCAGCAAGGAAGAAATCGTTGGACAGGTCAAAGACCTCATCACCGCCAGTCTGGGTGTGAACCCCGACGAGGTTGTGCCCAGCGCATCGTTCATCGACGATCTCGGCGCGGACAGCTTGGACATTGTCGAGCTGGTCATGGCGATCGAGAAGCAGTTCTCCATCGAGATTCCGGACGAGGATGCTGAGAAGATCTCCACCGTCCAGCACGCGATCGACTACATCAACGACAACATGGTGTAGACCCCCTGGGGGACCCAAGGGAGTGGCCCGTGAATAGGGTCGTCGTCACCGGGTTGGGAACCATCAACCCCTGTGGCAATACCACGAACGAGACTTGGGACGCCGTGTGTGCCGGTCGTTCGGGCATTGGCCGCATTCGTGCCTTCGACGCGACAGATTGGCCCGTTCAGATCGCGGGTGAGGTCAAGGATTGGGTTGCCGCGGATGCGCTTGACCGAAAGGCCGTCAAGCGCATGGACCGGTTCATGCAGTTCGCTCTGGCCGCATCGCTGGAGGCGGTGGCCGATGCGGGGCTGGACATCGGCGAAGACGGCTTGGGTGACCGGGTCGGAGTCTACGTCGGGTCGGGCATTGGCGGCCTTGATGAGCTGGTTCGCGGCGCCGGCTCCGTGCACGAGTCGGGTTGGAAGGGCCTGAGCCCATTCTTCATCCCGCGGGTGCTGACCAACTTGGCTGCCGGCCAAGTGGCGATGAAGCTGGGCGCCCGCGGCCCGAGTCTCTGCGTGAGCACCGCGTGCGCCACGGGCAATCACAGCATCGGCGAGGCGATGCACGCCATTCGTCGGGGCGAGGCGGATGTCATTGTGGCCGGCGGTGCAGAGGCGTCGGTGCTGCCCATTGGAATCGGTGGGTTCATGGTGATGAAGGCGCTGTCCAAGCGGAACGACGACCCCGAGCACGCCAGTCGACCATTCGATGCAGACCGCAACGGCTTTGTGATGGGCGAGGGGGCTGGCGTGGTGGTGCTGGAGTCGCTCGACCACGCCCGAGCGCGCGGCGCGCGGGTGTACTGCGAGGTTGCCGGATACGCCCTCACCAATGACGCGTTCCACATCACTCAACCGCCCAAGGGCCACTCCGGCGCGGTCCGTTGCATGAACGCTGCGCTGGCCGACGCGGGCACCAATCCGCAGGAAGTGGACTACATCAACGCCCACGGGACCTCCACCGAAGCCAATGACCGAAACGAGTCGATTGGCATCCGCACGGTGTTTGGCGATCGGGCCGATGCGTTGATGGTGTCGTCCACAAAGTCGATGACGGGTCACCTGCTCGGCGCCGCAGGAGGCTTGGAGGCTGTGCTCATGGCCAAGGCCATCCATCACGGTGTCGTGCCGCCAACGTCGACGCTGGAGCGACCGGGCAAGGATTGCGACCTCGATTATGTGCCCGGGTCGGCCCGCGATGCTGAGATTGGGGTAGGAGTGTCCAACTCGTTTGGTTTTGGTGGCACGAATGCCGTGTTGGTGTTTCGGTCGCTTTGAACACAGGAGCGTTACATGCACATTGTCACCGGGTCAGACCATGCAGGCTTTGAGCTGAAGCAATCGTTGATTGCCCACCTCGAGGCGCTTGGACACACCGTCACCGACAAGGGAACCCTGAAGAAAGAACGGTGCGACTACCCCGATTACGCTGCGTCCGTCGCTGGGTCAGTGGCCGGCGGCGAGGCGGATTGCGGGTTGCTTGTGTGCGGGACCGGCATCGGGATGGCGATGAGCGCGAACAAGGTGGCAGGAATCCGGGCCGCCGTGGTGTCGGACGTGTTCTCCGCTCGCGCCACCCGGGAGCACAACGACGCCAACATCCTCTGTTTGGGCGAACGCGTCGTGGGCGTTGGCCTCGCGCAGGATATCTTAACGGCGTGGCTCTCGGCGGAGTTCGAGGGCGGTCGGCACCAAGCCCGCATCGACAAAATGATGGCCCTTGAGGGCTGACCACGATCTCTGAAGGAGTCATTCATGCAAGCCAATCTTCAGTCCGCTGACCCCGCGGTCTTTGCGTCGGTTCAATCCGAGATTCACCGCCAGCAGGACGACCTTGAGCTCATCGCCAGCGAAAACTACGTGTCGCAGGCGGTGCTCGAGACCCTCGGTTCGCCCCTGACCAACAAGTATGCGGAGGGATTGCCCAACCGTCGCTACTACGGCGGGTGTGAGTTTGTGGACGAGGTGGAGAACATCGCGCGGCGCCGCGCGCGCGAATTGTTCATGGTCGATGGGTGCGACATCGGCGTCAACGTCCAGCCGCATGCGGGTGCTCAGGCAAACCAGGCCGTGTTCCTGACGCTGCTGGAAGCCGGCGACACCATGCTTGGGCTCGACCTGTCTCACGGAGGCCACCTCACGCACGGCTCGGCGGTGAACAGCTCCGGCAAGCTGTACACGGCGGGCCACTACGGCGTGGATGAGAACGGGCGGATTGACATGGATGAGGTGCGGAAGAAGGCGCTCGAGTTGCGTCCGAAGCTGCTCATCACCGGGGCGAGCGCGTACCCGCGCATCATCGACTTCGCGGCCTTCCGGTCGATCGCCGACGAGGTGGGGGCCTACCTGATGGCCGACATCGCCCACATCGCCGGATTGGTTGCGGCCGGTGTGCACCCGAGTCCGTTCCCCCACTGCGACGTCGTCACCACGACCACCCACAAGACCCTCCGGGGACCTCGCGGGGGCATGATCCTGGCCAAGCGCGAGCTGATGAAGTCGATGAATTCGGCGGTGTTCCCGGGGACGCAAGGCGGTCCGCTCATGCACTGCATCGCAGCCAAGGCCGTCGCCTTCGGAGAAGCGTTGAAGCCGGAGTTCAAGGCCTACTGCCAGCAGATTTTGGACAACGCCAGCGCCATGGCGGAGCGGCTGATGAGCCGCGGATTCGCCTTGGTTTCCGACGGCACCGAGAACCACTTGATGCTCATCGACCTGGCCCGGTCCGAGTCTGCGCCGGACGACTTGACCGGCAAGCACGCCGAGGCCATCCTTGGCGAGGCGGGGATCACCGTAAACAAGAACACGGTGCCGGGTGAGCAGCGCAGCCCAATGGTCACAAGCGGTGTGCGCATTGGAACCCCCGCGATGACCACCCGCAGCATGGGCGTGCCCGAGAGCGTTCAGGTGGCCGACTGGATTGCAGATGTGTTGACGAGCCCAGGCGACGAAGACCTTCGAGTCCGCACCAAAGCCGAAGTGCAGCGGCTCTGCCGTCGGTTCCCGATCTACCCCAGCATGGGCTGACTCATGCTGTGCCCAATGTGCGATCACACCAAGTTCGAGGTTCTCGAAACCCGAACGAGCGGCGACGGCATCCGGCGTCGGCGAAGCTGTGTCGCGTGCGGGCACCGGTTCACCACCTTTGAGCGCATCGAGAAGCGCACGCCATTGGTGATCAAGAAGAACGGCCAGAGGGTGCCGTTTTCCCGAGACAAGATCGCCGATGGCCTGGGCGTTGCGTGCCGCAAGCGGCCGGTGAGTGCGGGGCGTCTGGAGGAAGCGGTGCGGCGCATCGAAGACCAAGCGGTCGCCTTGGGGCGCAACGAAATCCCCTCGGCCGAAGTGGGCCGGTTGGTCTTGGCCGAGCTGAAGAGCATGGATTTGGTGGGGTACTTGCGGTTTGCATCGGTGTACCAAGAGATCCAGTCGGCCGACCAATTTCTGGAGTTGCTCCGACCGTGGGTTGACCCCGAAGTGGACGATTCATGACCAACGAAGACTGGATGGCGGAATGCCTGCGTCTGGCGCGCCAGGGGGTTGGCCGGACGGCGCCCAATCCCATGGTGGGCGCCGTCATTGTTCGGGGCGACCGGCTGCTCTCGGAGGGGTGGCACCGGGCTCCGGGCACCGCTCACGCCGAGTTGGATGCACTGAATCGCCTCGCGGAGACCGCCGAGGGCGCGACGATGTACGTCAACCTGGAGCCGTGTTGCCACCAGGGCCGAACCCCGCCTTGCACCGATGCGATCATTCGCGCCGGGATCGCGAAAGTGGTGGTTGGACAGGTTGATCCCGACCCTCGGATGCAGGGGAAGGGGATCGACCAACTCCGAACTGCGGGAATCGAGGTCGTTGTCGGGGTGATGGAGACGGAATCACGCGAGTTGAATCGTGCGTACTTGTCGGCGACCGAACGGGGCCGACCCTGGGTGACGGTGAAGTCCGCCATCACGCTCGATGGACGCATCGCCGACTCCGCGGGCGACAGTCAGTGGATCACAAGCGAAGCGGCTCGTGCTGCCGGCCATCGCTTGCGGAACGAACACGATGCGGTGATGGTCGGTGCGGGCACGATGCGCGCCGACGACCCCAGCCTGACAACCCGCATCGACGGTGGGCGGAATGCAATTCCGGTGGTGCTCGACTCGGGGCTCAGCATTGGGCTTGACGCACGCCTGCTCCATGCGGGCGAACGGGCCGTGGTCTTTCACGCCGACGACGTCGTGGCCCCGGCATCGGACGTGACAGATTTTGTGGGTGTGCCGCGAGATGCCAAGGGGCACCTCCAGTTGGAGGCCGTGTGCTCAGCGCTGCTCGCGCGAGGGATTCACAGCGTCTTGGTCGAAGGCGGCGGGATTCTGATCCGCAGCTTGTTGGACCACGGCCTGGTGGACCGGATCGAACTATTCATCGCCGGTAAGGTGTTGGCGGGGGGCTCGGGCTGGGTCGGCGGACAGCCGCTGTCCTTGGCCGATGCGCCAACCTTCGCAGTGGTGCGAAGCGACACCGTCGGACCCGACGTGCATCTTGTATTGGAGCAAACACCATGTTCAGTGGAATCATAGCCGACCTTGGCACCATCGTTGCGCGAGCCCCCCGCGGGAACGGGTGCACGCTCGAGATTGAGACGCGTTTTCCGGTGACGGGAGACGGTGCCATCGGGCTGGGCGACTCGATCGCCTGCAATGGCGTGTGTTTGACAGCCGAGGCCCTCACGCCACCCAATCGGTTCACCGTCGCCGCGGGGAAGGAGACCCTCGATTGCACCACCTTCAGCACGCTCGGCGTCGGGGACAAGCTGCACCTTGAGCGGGCCCTGCAGGTCAATGACCGTCTGGATGGGCACATCGTCAGCGGTCACGTCGATGGCGTTGGTACGGTGGTCTCGACCGTTGAACAGCGGGAGAGCTGGGTGGTCTGGATTGAGGCGCCCGCATCGCTGGCTCGGTACATCGCGGCCAAGGGTTCGATCACCGTCGATGGCGTCAGCCTGACGGTCAACGAAGTGGACGGCAGTCGGTTCCGCGTGAACATCATTCCGTTCACCGCAGAGCACACGACGCTGTGCACCCACGGACCCGGCGAAGGCGTGAATTTGGAAGTTGACTTGATCGCGCGGTACCTCGAGCGCATGCTGGGGGTAGACGCGAAGCAGTCCGACGGGATCACCGCGGAGCGGTTACACGCTCTGGGCTTTGGAGGAAGGGGGGCAACATGAGCTTTGTGGTGATGGATCCCGATCCGATCAAACGGGTCGAAGCGGCGATCGAAGACATTCGAGCCGGAAAGATGGTCATTCTCGTCGATGATGAAGATCGAGAGAACGAAGGCGACCTGACGATGGCCGCGTCCCAGGTCACGCCCGAGGCCATCAACTTCATGGCCACGCACGGTCGGGGCCTGATTTGCCTCACCATGACCGAAGCCCGGGTCGATGCGTTGGGCCTTCCGATGATGGCCACTCACAACAAGTCCCCCTACGAGACCGCCTTCACGGTGTCGATTGAAGCCCGCGAGGGCGTCTCGACGGGCATCTCTGCAGCCGACCGCGCCCACACCATCAAAGTGGCGATCGATGAGACCAAGGGGCATGGCGACATCGTGGTGCCGGGACACGTCTTCCCCCTGCGGGCCCGGAATGGCGGAACGCTGGTCCGAACCGGCCAAACTGAAGGATCCGTGGATCTCGCTCGCCTCGCAGGCCTGCCGCCGTCCGGTGTGATTTGCGAGATCATGAACGAAGACGGCACCATGGCTCGACTCCCCGATCTCGAGCGCTTTGGTGCCAAGCACGGCGTTCGAATCGTGGCCGTGGCCGACATCATCCGGTGGCGACTCCGCAACGAGACGCTGGTCAACGTCGAGGTCGAGGCCCCGATTCGCATTCCCGGGTTTGGTGAGTTTCAGTGCCGCGTCTATCGCGAGCTGACGGGAACCGGGATGCACTTGGCGTTGTCCCGCGGTGACATCGCCAACGGCGAGCCGGTACTCACCCGTGTACAGTCATTCAACCCGGCGGGCGATGTGTTTGGCGCGATGAGCTGCGACGCTCGGGGTCAGCTCGATGGTGCGCTCCAGGCGATCTCGGAAGCCGACCATGGTGTGTTGTTGTACATGCACATTGGCGGCGAGGAGCCCGACGGCCTCCTCGCGCGAATCAAGGCTGCCGTGCAGCCACCGACCGAGGAGCCCGACGAGCCGACGGTGACTTCGCAAGGGCGGGGGCTTCGTCACCTGGGGGTGGGGGCCCAGATCCTGGTCGACCTGGGGGTCAACCGCATGCGACTGATGACCAACAACCCGCGCAAGATTGTCGGGCTGGAAGGGTACGGCATTGAAGTGACCGAGCGGGTTCCACTCGCGGTTCCCGTCGATGATGATAATGCGACGTATCTTCGAGCCCGACGCCTTCACCTCGGACACCTCTTGCCCGACGTCAAAGCCAACTGAGGAGCGTGTTTATGCCCACTGTCATTGAAGCCAACTTGATCGATCAGGGCGGACGCTACGCGCTCGTCGTTTCGCGGTTCAACGATTTCATCACGTCCAAGTTGCTGGATGGCGCGCTGGATACGCTGGCTCGCCATGGGGCCGATACGGATGCAGCCACCGTTGTTTGGGTCCCGGGCGCGGTGGAGATACCCCTGGCCTGCCAGCAGCTGGCGCGGTCGGGCAACTACGACGCCATCATCGCCTTGGGGTGTGTGATCCGGGGTGGCACGCCGCACTTTGAGTACGTTTCCAGCGAATCGTCGAAGGGAATGGGGTCGGTTTCCCTGGAGACCGGGGTGCCCATTGCGTTCGGTGTGCTGACCGTCAACTCCATTGAACAAGCCATTGAGCGTGCCGGCACCAAGATGGGCAACAAGGGGTGCGAAGCGGCGCTCTCTGCCATCGAAATGGTTGGTGTTCTCAAGGCGCTGAGCTGAACCGTGGCGCGACGTCGGGCACGCGAGTTCGTCCTCAAGGCGGTGTATCAGGCCGATGTTTCGGGGGGCACGGTTTCGGTCGCCCTCGAGGGCTTGTTTGCGGGCCTTCTGGACCAGAGCGGAACCGACAAGCCCGCAGAAGCAGACGAGGTGACCTTCGCCGTTGCCATCGCCGCGGGCATTGACGCCCGAGGCGGCGAGATTGACGGTCACATCGAGACGGCTTCGACCAACTGGCGCTTGGTCCGGATGCCCGCAGTCGACCGGAGCATTCTGCGCCTCGCGACCGCCGAGATGATGCTGATGGCGGATGTTCCCGCGAGCGTGACCATCAACGAGGCGGTGGAGCTCGCCAAGCGTTTTGGCGAGAAGGAGAGTCGGGCATTTGTGAACGGCATCCTCGACCGAATCGCGTCGATTTTGGGGCGCGGCGGCCGGCTTCACTCGAAGTCCGGTTGATCAAAGCCCCATCATGGGTGTGAAGCCCGACGAGAGCAGTTATGCTCCACCCAGAAGTATTGGAGGGTCCCATGCGGAACTCATTTGTGATTGCCCTGCTTGTGATGGGTTGTTCGAAAGACGACAGCGTTTCAGTCGACCTGGCTGAGACAAGCGCCGACTGCACCTTTTACGCCGACGCCGATGGCGACGGCTACGCGGACCCATTCGGCGCCGTGGAAGGCGACTGCGAAAGTCAGCCCGAAGGCACCATGGCCGCTTCGGAAGGCATGTGGGACTGCGACGACACAAACGCAGACAACAACCCCGAAGGCGAAGAAGTCTGCGACGACGAAACCGACAACGACTGCGATGGCGACGTCGACGAAGAATGCGACTTCGCCCCCACGCCTGGCAACTGGATTGCATCCAACATCGTGGTCGACCCCGATGGCTGTGGGCTGACCGCATTGTTTGACTTTGGCGGTGCCGATGACACCATTCCCGCGGTGGTCGCACTGACCGAAAACGGATTTTCGGCGGTGGTGGGGACTGGCGCGCCAGCCGACTTCACCCTCGAGAAGCGAGCCTTCACCGGTTCGGCCGACGTGGTGTTCGACTTGACGGAAGGCGGTGAGTTCTTCGGCGAAGAGATCCCCCCGTTTGCAGCAGTGATCACGCTTGCAGCGACCTACGAGGGCGAGTTTGAGTCGGAAACGGCGGGAAGCTCGGCGTTCACGGTGACGGGCAGCTGCGAAGGCGATCAGTGCGCCCTCGTTCTTGCCCTGTTGGAGTTTGAGGGAGAGACCTGCGAATCCAGCGGCACGCTTCAACTGACTTGGGACTCCGAGTTGGTGGAAGACACGGGCGGAGCAGACACCGGACTGGGCGATACGGGTGAGGCTGACGCCGACGCGGATGCCGATGCCGACGCGGATGCCGATGCCGACGCGGATGCCGACGCCGATGCGGACGCCGACGCTGATGCAGACGCCGATGCGGATGCAGACGCCGAGGCGGATGCAGACGCCGACGCCGACGCAGATGCTGATGCAGACGCGGACGCCGATGCCGATGCTGATGCTGATGCTGATGCAGACGCCGATGCCGACGCTGACGCCGACGCCGACGCTGACGCCGACGCTGACGCTGACGCTGACGCTGACGCTGACCCTGACGCTGACCCTGACGCTAATGCTGACCCTGAAAGAAACCCGGACCCTGACCCTGACCCGGGCCCGGACCCGGACCCTAACCCGGACCCTGACCCG
>JAYZVA010000004.1:0-11905 GCA_036156175.1 Myxococcota bacterium | reverse complement strand
GTGTTGCTGATCGACAATGCGCTGGTCATGCATTCCCGGCGCCCGTTCGCCGGCGCCCGTCGGATCTTGGCGAGCATCGCGCAGGGCTAAAGGTTGGCGCTGATCCAGGCGTCCAAGTCCTCAGCGTCCTTCTTCCAGTTCTTGATCAGCTGCTTCGATGCGCCCGTCGATGCATCGCCGGTGACCATCTCCATCGTCAACCAACTGCCGTGAATCCGACGCGTGCCGTCGCCATCGGGAAAGTTGATGCCGATGTAGTACTGGTCACCGATCGACAGGCCGAGCCGCGTACCGGTTGACTCCTCTGTGAGCCACCACCGCTGGAGAAACGCCCACCCCTCGGCCGTCTCGATCCACCGGTACTCGATCCGTCGGTCTGCGGTGACTTCGCCGAGAACCCCCCAGTCCGCCACCGAATACACGCTCCCCTCGGCCCACAAACAATCCCGAGTGGCGATGCAGTCCTGGCCACTATCGAACTCGCGATCGTAGGTGATGTAGACGTCGGGCATCATCCGAGCAAACGAATACTGCGTCAGCGCTTCCATCAACATGCAGGTCGGATAGCGGCTTGAGGTGGCCAGGCTCACCCCTTCCAGTCCATCGGTTTTGTGGGCGTGACCCGCCAATCCACCCACCGCTGACTGCGGCAGATTTTGAATCGAAAGCCCTTCCTCGGCCGCCTCCAAGTCGGCACCAACCAGCCATTCATCCAAGAACTCGACGGTCTCCACAAGGCGCTCCGGGTCCTCGTCGTCAAAGTGCTCGAACATGTAGGCGAGGGCACTCTCGTATTCTTTCGGTGCCTCATCCACCTTCTTGCAGCCCATGGCGGAGAGGGCAAACATCCATGCGATCGGGGTCCGGTAAACCATTGTGTTCATATCCTTTGAGCCTTCATTGTAGCCGACTCTCGCGCCGTCCACCGCACCCGCGGCTCTTGCACGCCTACAGCCCGCTGGCCACCAATGCCGATGTGGCCAGAAAACCGAAGACGATGAGCCACACAGCGAGCACGAAACCGAGTTTGATGGGTTGCCAGCCAATTCCCTTGAACTTGCTCACCACCGTGTTGAGCCCGAGGGCCGTCATGGCGACCGTCAACAAGAACGCATCGATCCGCACGATGAGTGCGACGGCATCTGCTGAGAGTACGCTCAACGAGTTGAAGCCGGCGACGGCCACAAACCCAACGGCAAACCACGGGATCGCAACCGGCGAGTCCGACCCACCGTCAACCCGACGGTTGTAGAGCCACCCGATGGCAACGAGAGCGGGAGCGAGCAACATGACCCGGGTCATCTTGACGATCACCGCCGTTCCGGCCGCCACCGGTCCGACCGCCTCCCCGGCACCCACCACGTGAGCGACCCCATGAACCGTTGCGCCGACGTACATCCCGAACGCTTCTTCCGTCATGGGGAGCCACTCTGCGCGGTACGCCAGCGGATAAAGGAACATGGCGGTGGTCCCAAAAATCACCACGGTGCCGATGGCGATCGCGGTCTTGTGTGGCTCCGCCTTGACGATCGGTTCGGTCGCAACGATGGCGGCCGCCCCGCAAATCGCCGCACCGGCTGATGTCAGGATCGCCGTCGCCTTGTCCATGCCCAACCACCGCGTTCCAATCACGGTGCCAAACGCCAAGGTGCCGAACACCATGGTCGCATCCAGCACAAATCCTGCCAGGCCGACGTCCGCGATCTGCGTGAACGTGATTCGAAATCCATAGAGAACAATGGCCAATCGAAGAACCTTCTTCGCCGCAAACATCACGCCGGCATCAAGGCCTCCTGGAATGCGGGGACCGGCCAGGTTTCCGACCACTGCACCGATGATGATGCCGATGACAATCGGGCTTATCCGAAGTGCGGTGAAGGGTTCGAGGGACGCGACCTGCACCGCACACAGCGCCAACACAGCAACGAATGCAAGCCCGGGCGCGACCCGTTGAATCGTGGCCAGTGTCGTATTCATGGAACCCTCACCAGACGGAGCCAGCGTATAGCGCATCTCCAGCCTACCGCACTCAAAAAGAACGACTGGAAGCCGGCAAGAGGCCGTCAAACCCGTCAAATACGTCGGTTTCGTGTCAAATGCGGGCTTTTGGTGGCGCCCTCGTCAGCACTCATTACCTACTTGCAAGTTGATAATGGGGTCTGCATGCCAACATGGACACGACGAAGGTTTCTCGCATCGACGGCCAAAGGCGTTCCGGCCGTGGCTTTGGCAAATGCGGGCTGTGAAACCGCCGTGATGAACCCGGGGCGCTCTGCCGATACGGCCGACCCAATCGAGCCGGAACCGGACTCCGAATCGCCCCCGTCCGATGCCCCACCCACCGTGCTGGCCGACACGGGCCCCGAGCTTGAAAACCGATGGCCTTCGTCGCTGACTCATGCCGGGCCCGAGCCGCTCGACGTCGCGATGCGCGTCGTCAGTGGGCGACGCCCAACCGACATGGTCGGTCATGCGCTGGTCACCTACCCTCACCCCCCCGACGACAACAGCCCGCAGTTTGTTGGGGACGGCATGGTGGTTCGCCTGGATTTCAAGAGCGACGGGATTGACCTGGTTCGCCGCCCTGTCCGGACGCCTTGCTACTACGCCGACGTCGCAACACGCGGCACCGATGACGCCTTCGAGGCGGCCGGTCTCGCACGCATGTCCATGACGCTGGGCTCCCGCAACTCCCTCAACACCAACTTCCTGGTACTCGGCGAACGGCTGTTGTTGGCGTTCGATGGCGGGCGACCCTGGGAGATCGATCCCGTCACCCTCGACGTCGCGACGCCCATCGGCGCCTACAGCGAATGGACCAGCATGATGCCCAGCTGGATCAGCTGGTTTCGTCCGTGGCCCTTCCCGGTGGTGTTGAGCTCGGCCCATCCGGTCCGCGACCCCGACACGGGAGACATGTACACCATCAATTTCGGCATGGGTGCCGCCATCCTTCAACCGTTTACGCGGCTGGTAAAATGGGATGGCGAGGGCCCGCTCACGTCGTGGAACTTGGTTGATGAGAACGGAGCCAACGTCGAGATCGTTCAGTCCGCCCATCAAGTGGCGATCACCGAGGACTTCATTGTCTTCGTCGATGTGTCCCTCCGCGTCGAGTGGGAGGCCACATTCGGAATTGACACCACACGAGCACAGTTGCCCGACACGACGGTGTGGATCGTTCCCCGGAGCGAGCTGGAACCGAGCCGGGACACGGTGTACTGCCGCCGGGTCACAATCCCCCGAGAGAGCACCCACTTCTTGGTCGACTACCTCAACCCCGACGGTCACATCACCCTCTACATTGCCCACAACTGCGCCACGGACCCATCGGAGTTCGTCCAGTCGGACGACACCAACGCCCTGACGGGCCAACCCGTTCGACGCGACATGGTCGGCTTCTTGGCGAGCGGCACGGATGCCTGCGCAATGGGGCGGTACATCATCGATGCGGCATCGGGAACGGTGGTGGACTCCAACATTGTGTTCGATGAACTGCGCTTGATGAACACCGCGGCCTTGTACACCCACAAGGAAATGGACGTTCGCGACATCTATGAGAACGTCTATTGGCTCAGCCTTGGGTACAGCGAAGAGCTGCGCATCACCCGGATGGAGTCGCTCTACGCCGACTACCCCTACCGAAAGGTGCCGCTCTCGGGGCTGCCAAGCGAGACCATTCCCGGCACCCTCTACCGCGTGTACCAACCCACGCTTGAAATTGTGGATACCTACGTGTTTCCCCCAGGTCGGCTGCCGATCTCTCCCCAGTTTGTTCCCCGCGAGGACTCTGCATCCGACACGGATGGCTACATTGTGGTCTGGGTCTGCAGTGACGACACCAGCACAGAAGGCTCGACCGGTGATGAGCTGTGGATTTTCGATGCGGCGAACCTGAACCAAGGCCCACTGACCCGGCTTGCACACCCGGACCTGAACATCCCGTTCACCTTGCACACCGCGTGGATGCCGGACATTCAGCCCCGCACCGCAGACTACGCGGTGTCGATTCGCGACGACATTGGCGACGCAGTCAATCGCCAGAGCGCGTCCATCCGGGCCATGTTTGAGACCCAGGTCTACCCCCACTTCGAGTAGGCCGCTCCGACCCGCAGGCTTTCCCGGACCGTGCGAAGCGCCTCGGGCCCGGATACCCGTACCGGGCCGCGACCATCTGGGAGGACTCATGCATCGTTTGTTGCCATTTCTGCTGCCCGTCTGCTGGGCCTGCACCGAGACAGCCAAAGCCCCGACGGACACCGGCAGCCCCACCGAGTCGGATGCCGACGCCGATGCCGACGCCGACGCCGACGCCGACGCCGATGCCGATGCCGATGCCGATGCCGATGCCGATGCCGGCTCATTGCCCGATGCCCCTCAAAAATCGGGCGTCGTGTACCTCGGTGACTACGTCGACCCCATGCTGCGCTGGTACGACATCACCGGCGACCACCCCGAAGCATCCGGCGAGCTGGATGTGGGGGCATCAATTCACGACCTCGCTGTGGACTCGGTGAACCACATCTTGGCAGCCGCCATCGATACGGAACGGCACGTCCGTCTGTTTCGCCTCGACGATCCCGCCGGTGGCGTCGATGCACCGGCGTCCCTCAGCACCATCGAATTGGCCGAGGCGCCCTACCTTGTGCAGCTGGATCCGTACCACGCGCGGCTGTACATCCACACGGCCACGACCGACGGCGGCAAGGTCTACATCGCCGATGTGTCCGACCCCGCCAATCCGAGCATCCTGAACGAAGTCAGCACGCCCATCTTTGGCAGCTGGTCGCTCGACCCTGTTCGCAGGATTGTATTTTTGTTCAACGGCATCGACACCACCCTCGAGGTGTACGACGTTGGCGACGACACCATGACGATGCTCTCGGGTGCCCCAATCGACCTCGCCAGCGACTACCCTCAAGAGAACTCGTGGGCGTTTCAAGCGTTCAACGTCACCGCTGACCCCTGGTCGGCGAGGGTGTTCGCCGGACGCACGCAAGGAAACCTCTCCGAGCTCATCGCTTACGAGTACGATCCCGCAATTCCCGGCCCGGACACCACCTACGCGGACTGGGCTAGCGCATCGACCATGGCCAGCTTGCCCGATGCCATCGACCTTGACGAAGAACTCAGCGACCGCCACGTGCCGTTGCTGTTCAGCTACACCCCGCTGCCGGACGCGCTGACGGGTCAGGTGTTGCTGGTGGGCGCGGTCTACGAGACGGTCACCACATACGGCGGCGTGATGTCCTTTGACGCGGACCTGGGCCCCGGCGGCGACTGCGAGCACGCGGATGGAGCCTTCTGCGTGTATTCGTATTGGTCCGACGGCAGCGCCCTGTGGTCCCAGCCCACCGATGGCGCAGCATGCCTCGACCCAAACCGCCGGATCTTTGCGGGCTCGGCCGTGACTCCGGAGGCCGACGGATCGGGCTCCATGCAGTTTTATTCATACGATTCCGAAGGGAACTTGACCCCATGGTTGGGGGCCGACGGCCGCATGCCGCAGAACGGCCCCTACGCGCTCACCATGGCCTGCCACTGACCGACTGAGTTCGGTGCACCCCAAGGGCGACGTTCGAGAATCATGCACGCAAACCACAGATTGTTCGTCATCTTGCTCGCTTCATTGTTGGGTGGATGCTCCGATGATGCACCGCCCGAAGCCCGCTGCCCGTCCGTCAGTGTGGCCCAGATGGAGTGGACCGGTGATGCCTTCCACCACAGCAGCGCATGCGGCGAACTGGAGCTGCGTCCGCGCATCCTCGGCGAGGGCGACTGGACCGTCGACTTCGACAAAACCGCCGAGGGAGGATGGCAGCCCACCCTGGTTGCCAGACGGGACGGCGTCTTCCGGGGGCTCATTCTCGAGGGGCGGATCACCACGGTCGGCGAGTCCCCTCTCGTATTCTGGCGGCAGGGCTACCAATCGTGGTCCTGGTCTGGCGTGACCGTTCCGGGCGAGCCGACCCGAGATGCGGAGGGGGTGCTGGTTCCGGCCGGTGAGGGCGATGGTCGGACCGTGTTCGATGAAAACGACTTCACGTCGTGGTGGGTGGGCCTTGTGGGGCGACACGATGGGGCGAGCCTGTTGTTCGGCGTGCAAGGAGCGACCCAATCACGCTTCTTCATGGGCATCGATGAGTCGGAGGTCCAATTGGTCTGGGGACACCGCGGGGAGCGATGGTCGATGACGAGGGGTGAGCCATTGGTTCTCGACCCGCTCTGGGTTGGAGCCGGAACCGATGCGCACGCCCTCCACCGCGCTTACGCAAAAGCCACCGTTCAGCGAACGCCCGTCGCCGACCGCCCCGCGCGCCCGCCCACGGGTTGGGCAACCTGGTACCAATACTATGCCGACGTGACCGAGGAGGATGTCCGGAGCAACCTCACCGCCCTCACCGAACTCAGCCGCGCAGCGGTTCCCCCGGTCGACGTGTTTCAAATCGACGACGGGTGGCAGGTGCGTTGGGGCGACTGGTGGGCCGGCGATGACTTTCCTTCCGGCATGACCGCCATCGCTGCCGACATCGCCGCAAGCGGCATGACCCCGGGTCTGTGGTTGGCCCCCTTCTACATGTCCACGGAATCCGAGACCTTCCAGACCAATCCCGATTGGTGGGTCCGCGACGCGGCGGGCGAACCCATCGTCTTCACCAACCTCGGTACCGGTGAATACGTCATTCTCGACGTGACGCATCCCGACGCGGCCGATTGGCTGCGCAGTCTGATGAGTGGGATCGTTGCGAAGGGATACGAATACCTCAAGCTTGACTTCCTCTACGCTGGTGCGATGGTGGGAACGCGCCATCGAGACGTGACGGGCATTCAGGCATACCGACTGGGCATGGAAATTATTCGAGACGCCGTCGGCGATGCGTGGATTCTGGCGTGCGGGGCCCCACTGGTTCCGTCTGTGGGACTGGCCGACTCGTTTCGGACGGGAGCCGACATCGCGTTTGAGAGCTGGACGGAACCCCACATTGCCTTCTACCGTTGGCAAGCCCGTTCGACTGCGGCACGCGCCTGGACCCAAGCCACCTGGTGGTGGATGGATCCCGACCAGGTCGTGATCCGGACACCGTTGTCCGACGGAGAGGTGACGGGCGCCGTGGCGTCCGCCCTGGTTGCGGCGGGAACATGGATGCTCGGCGATGATCTGGTGGCGCTGGGCAGCGACCGCTTGACTCGGGCCCTCGACCCGTCCCTCACCGCGTTGCTTGGGCAGACGGTGCGCCCCGATGGGCTGCTCCAATCGCCCTCAGGCGTCGATCCCGGACCAATCGTCGAGATGGCGCAAGGCGACGATCGTGCACCCCACCGTTGGGAATTGGAAGACGGCACCATCGTCTTGCTCAACCTTCAGACGGAACCCGTCGAAATCGAGGGGCCCGGAGGCACCGAGCTGTTCAGCGGCGAGCAGGCATCGCCCGGGCCGCGAAGCCTCGAACCCGGAACCGGCGAGGTCTGGTCGCCGAACTGAGCGCAGCAACCGATTCAGCCGAGTACCCCGCTATTCAAACAGTCTGGCGTAGCCAAGCGCCACCACCAAGGCCGGCACCGTGCTGTATACCGTTGCGACCACTGCCGCGCGTGGCGCGAGGGCGAGGGCGGGAAACAAGGCGTCCCCGTCGTTGCTGATGGCGTTGCCAATCTGGGCCGAGAGCGGCACCCCGCCGTTGAGGTAGAGGGATGTGGTCAGGAGTTGCGGCCCCCCCCCGGGCATCCAACCGACAGCCACCGCAGCGGGCACCAGAATTCCGGATGCCACGGTGGGCAAGGTCGCGACGTCAAACGCCGTAGCGACCATAAGAAATTCAAACGATACGAACCCAATGGCCACCCAGCAGAGCACCGAGTTGGTGTCGAATGCGACACACTGAATCCGCGACACGCAGGCTTCAGAATGCCCGCCAACGGCCGCATGCGATGACTTCGATCGCAACGCCCACGCCATCAAGAGCACCATGGTGATGCCGGCGCCCACGACGGCAAATGTGCCCGCAGGCATCATGAAAAACTCATCCACGTCGATTTGAAATGAACTCACAACGCCAACCACCGCGGCCGGTGCAATCAACACCTTCCACAGTGCGCCTGACCATTCTGTTTGGCCACTGTTGCCTTCTCGAACGTGCGGAGGAATGCTGCTGGATTCGTTCAGCACTTCGGGGCGCATGAAGCCGCTTCCATGGAGCCACTCGGTCACCGCACCCGTCACCAGACCGGCGAGGAAACACAGCACCAACACAATCAGCCCATCACCCGGGCGAGTCGCGAGGAGCAAGAAAGCGGCGTCCCCCATCGTGGCGGTCAACACCGCGACCAAGGCACCAAAACCGAGCTTCCCACGAATGAACTGGGTCATCACCGCGATGGCTCCGCCGCATCCGGGCAGGGTGCCCATCAGCGCACCGAACAAGACCTGCCCCCCCGGGCCGACCGCAAGCATGCGGGGCAACCAGCCGGTTCCTTCCAACCGACCCCGGAGCGCGTACAACACCCAGAGAGTGGCGGCCACGAACGACGCGACCTGCCAAAACGCCGAGGACATGGCAATCAGCGTTGCTTCTCGCATCGGCTCCCAACACAGCAACGCCACAAACGAGGCCGGAACGACGAGCCGGAGCGGGGTTTGTGCATGCAATGGTGGGGAAATCGACGTCACGAACGGCTCCGTAACCGGTTCACCGGACAGTCGAAACGGAGAACTCCGGCCTGCACCGCGTCAATACGCGTCCACAGCATAGCGCCCGGATGCTTCCCATTCCGTCAGCGCTGCTTCCGCCGCATCGGGGGTCATTGCCCCGTGTTCCACCGCGATTGCCTTGATGGTTTCTCGAACCTGCGGGGCCATGGCGTTCTTGTCGCCACACACGTAAACGTGTGCCCCGCCTGCAATCCAGGACCAGACTTCTGCGCCCCGTTCCCGCAACTTGTCCTGCACATACACCTTTTCGGCTTGGTCGCGCGACCACGCAAGCGACAGCTCGGTCAGCGTTCCGTCCGCTCTCCAGGCTTCCATCTCGTCGCGATACAGAAAGTCGGTTTGTTCGTGCTGGTGTCCAAAGACCAACCAGTTCTTTCCGGTGTCGCCCTGGGCTTGGCGCTGCTGGAGGAAGGCCCGAAACGGCGCCACACCGGTTCCGGGGCCAACCATGATGATCGGCACCGAGCCATCCGAGGGCAAGCGGAAATGCGGCGCCTGCACGCAGTACATGGCGACAGAGTCCCCGTCGTCGAAACGGTCCGCGAGCCAGGTGGTCGCGACGCCCTCTCGCGCTCGGCCATGCCGCTCGTACCGAAGCGTCTCAACGGTGAAGTGCACGCCTTCGGCTTCGACGAGCGGGCTGTTGGCGACCGAATACAGCCGAGGCTTCAGCTTTTTGAGACCATCCACCAGGACCTGCGGTGCCACGGATGGCGCCGCCTGGTCGCCCAGCACATCCACCAAGTGCCGGTCCGCGAGGTAGTCCGGCACCGAGGCTTCCCCTGTATTGGGTGCCGACGTTAACGCAGCGAGCAGCTCGCTCGACACCACCTGGAGGTCGCGGGTGCGAACCAACGCGTCGCGCAGCGTGCCCGTGCCGTCGCCCGAATCGACGTGCTCGTCACCGCTGAGGCCCAGCAGGGCCAGCACAGCAGCGACCTCGGCGGGGTTGTTTTCCGGCGTCACTGCGAAGCTATCGCCAGGGGCGTACTGCACCGCAGACCCGGGCCAAACGAACTCGTAGTGCATGGTTTCCTTGGCAGAGCCCGTCGCGTTCAAGCGCCGTCGCCCGCGGAGGGTTGCTCGGACCGGCGCACTGCGGGTCCCCAGGACCGCCGTCGGAGCGGACGCGACGGAAGTGGTCTCGGCGACAGGTGCGGGGGCTGCGGCTCCTGCAAGGTCATCGCCATGCTCGCGCAGCCACTCCACCACTGCTTCCGTGAACTGCTCAAACGGCTCTTCGTAGTCCACGTCGCAGTCGACGCGAGGCACGACTCGGCGTCCCCCGCGCTCTTCCATCAGGCGGTCGAAGTCCTTGCCGGCCTGCCCAAACTTTGGGTAGGTCTGGTCGCCAAGCCCGCATACCGCGAAGGAGATGCCGGCCACCGAAGACGTGTCTTGCCGCAGCCATGTCATGAGCGCCTCGGCATTGTAGGGCGGGTCGCCGTTCCCGTAGGTGCTCGTCACCACCAATGCCAAGCGCTCGCTGGCCAAATCGGTCGGCGTGTAGGATGCCATGTCCGTCACTTCAGCCGAGAACCCCGCGTCTTCAAGCGCATCCCCCAGTTGATACGCGCAGTCTTCTGCGTTCCCCGTTTCGGTCCCAAACAACACTCGAATCATCATCTCTGCTCCCCTCCCCGGACAAAACGCGGGCCGCTGCGGATAGACGCCGCCCCGCACGGGTGTAGACACTTCCGGTCGGGTTTTCATCCCCCGAACGGTCGGAAAGTCTGCGCCTCGGCTAGCCCGCGGAGCCCCCTCCTTCTTTCGGGTTTAATGGCCGACGATTTGGCCATCAAGCCGGCGCGCGGGCCGCAACACGGCGCGACGAACCAAAACACGCCTTGCGCCCACACTTTGAACCACCGGGGTGCATTCGTGCGCTGGAACGCGGATCGCCTTCTCGCGGCTCCGCCCTGATTTTTGTGCGCCAGACAACACTGCTGCGCTACAGTGGGGCGGAGGTGAACGTGGCCCAACCAATACCGTGGTTCGCAGTCGTCAGCGCAACGGCCGCCGTTGGATTGCTGGCCGACAACATGCGGCTCCGGCACGCGCTCGATGCAGCCTCATCGTCGCCGGTTGCGAACTCGACCACGCCCGGAACGCCACGCGCGCTTCCCGAGGCGATGACCAAGCGCAAATGGCACGCGACGCGCTCGAACGTGAACGCGCCCGTGGCCGAGGAGCGACCCGTTCCGGACCGTTCAGACGACCGAATCGATGAAGAAGTCGAAGCCCGGTTGGAGCAAGCCGTCGAAGCCCGCCTCGACACCGAGTTGGAGGCCATCGTCGCGGAGCGAGTCGACGCGCGGATGGAAGAACGGCATCAACAACGACGCGACCGTCACCGGGCAGCGATGGATGAGCAAATCGCCGCGTTCGCGGCCGATCGCGAGTTGGCAGCGGCGACCGAAGAACAGATGAGAGCCGTGATGGAGAGCGCGATGAACAGCATCGGCGAGACCTTCCAGTCCATGCGGACCGGAGACATCAGTCGAGAAGCCATGCGGGATGAAGTTCACGCCATCCGTACTGATGTCGCGAACGCCCTGGAGGAAGTCCTGGGCGAGGACGAGGCCGCCTTGTTCCAAGAGGACCTCCGCGGACCGCTCGGATACCGAGGGCCTCCGCGCTAACCGCGGCGTCATGACTGGTTCGGGAGCATCGGCGTTTTGGCGCCTGCCATCGGCGGCCTTGTGCGCGTTGGGGATGCTGACCTGCACGGAACGGCCGGGGTCACCGCCGGCCATGGCTCCGCAGTTGTCGCAAGCGCCCGAGGGGTTTTGGGCTGTGTGGTCCGATGGAAAAGCTGAAATCAATGGGTACGCGGTGACCCATCCCCGGTACGGCGACGTCCGCCCGGGCGAGGCAATCTTGATCTTCGTTACCGAGACCATGCGGCACGATGCCCGCGTCAAAACGGACACGGAGCGGGTCGATTCGTTCCCGGTGATCAAGCTGAACGCCGTCCTCGATTTTCAGACCGGCATCTACGACTACAACATCATGACCAGCACGTTCGTGCCCTTGTCCGGTGAAACCCCTCGTGGCGTGGCCACCAAGAGCACCTTTTCGATGCAAGAGTGGTGCGGGAACACCCATGCCGAGATTCGCGCCACCCATGAATTTGGCGAGCCGGTGTCGGGTCTGTCGTTCCACACATCCCATTACTTCGATGACAGCCCGGTC
>JAYZVA010000003.1:0-21696 GCA_036156175.1 Myxococcota bacterium | reverse complement strand
TGGTGGCCCGAGAGCGGACCCGTCCGCATCCGGACCGTCTTGAACGCCGAAGGCCGCGCCTACGTGGACATGCCGGGGCAATCGATCGTGGAAGAAACGGCGCAGGGTGCTGTGCACCGGGTCGTCCCAAGCGGGTCGGATAGCGAAGCGGGCATCGCGTTGTCCATCGCCGCGGCCCTGCACCTGAGCGTGGACGTGGCGGGCTACTCTTGGGAGGACGTGCTGCACGAGCAAGAGGTCGACTTTGATGTCAGCGAGTCCTTCGCGGACTTTGCGTTCGCCGACGACGGCGGTACCGAAATGACGCTTCCGATGGATTCCGTTGAGATCTTCGAGATCGATCAAGGCATCTTCCCCATGGTCGACGTGGTCGTCACCGGCACGCTGAGCCCCACCGCTGCCGTCGCCATCAACACGGACACCATCGACACCAACTGGGGCACCTTCACCTCCGCCGAACAACGCGTGGCCACGACCGGTGGAACCACGCCCCTCGGCGCCACCGGCACCCTGGACTCGGTGCTCAGCTTGATCGTGCAAGGCCATGCAGAGGTCTGCATCATGTGGGTCGATTGCTACGGCAATTTCAACTACGACTTCGAGATGGATCCCATCGAGCACACCCAGGCGCTGACCTACGACGCGGGGAACCTCAACCACAGCAAGCGCGGTGCAGCCGCGGGCGACGAAGCCGGTGGCAGCGCCCAAGCGGGGGGGTGCTCCACGGCACCCACAGCCGCGGAATCCGGTGCCTGGATGGCCGTGTTGGCGCTGATCGGGCTGGTGAGCCGCCGCCGCTCCTGAGCACCGGCGTCAACCCTTCCAAAACGCCCTTGAAGTCGCGCTTCTGAAGCTGGACTGGAACCCGTGGATGGAGTTTGACCTGCTCGCCGCAGCCACCTTCGGCCTCCGGGATGACCCACGAGGGAAGGTCGGCTGCAGCCGTTCTTTGGGATGAAGCTCATGCCCACGCGGGCGATTGCCCACTGAACTACTCGTCGGCCTTGGCCGCCTCCGCTGCCTGTTCTTGTTCCAGCGCCTTCCGGTGCGCGTGACCTCGGGAACTCCAATAAGCCTTGAGGTGAAACTGAATGCCGTCCGGCTTGCGCTGCATCAGCGACTCGCGCAGTCCCCGAGCGGCCAAGGCTTCGCCCGAAACCCAAACCACGCCCTCACCCCCCGGCAAGGCGACCTCTCGCAGCCACCCCTGCAACGCATCCCCGTGCTCGCCACAACGAATGGCCGGATCAAGCGGCAATCCAAAAGCCTCCAAGGAGGGCACATCCACCGCATCGAGTTCGATGGCACCCAGTTTTTGGACGGCGGCGGGCAGCGACTCCATCAACGCCGTCGCCAGCCCAATGGTGGATTCGTCTCCCAGAAACAACGCCCATGCCGGTTCCCCCTGGGCAGCCGATACGCTCTTGCTTGGGCCCACATACTGAATGGGCTCGCCCACCTGCGCCGACGCCGCCCACTGGCTCGCCGATCCGTTTCCATGGAGGAAGAACACCACATCCATCCAGCCGTCAACGGCATCGACTCGAGCGGGCGTGTAGCTCCGCAACCAATCCGCCACCTTGATCTTGATTTTCTGACCGGGTTGCCACTCGGTCCCCACCAAGTCGGGTGCCGACAATCGAATGCACCGCACCCGAGGGCTCAAATCGGTCACGGCATCGACCGTGGCCGCGTGCACGGGCGGGCGGGGGCGTCGGGTTCGGGGTGCCATGGGCGGAAGACCTCGCAAGCGTGAACGGTGTGCTTTCTTCTTGAATACGACTATCAAAATCGCGATGCAAGCCGCCTATTCCGAACTGACGCGGTTTTGTCCCGCTTTGTCGCTGCACCCACGCTATAGTGGCGCCATGCGACCCTCATTTTGAATCTGCCCACCCGCTGGCGTGCCCAGCGATTCGATGCCACCAAGGGACGGTCGGGGTTGAGCACTCCGGTTCCTTGGAGGACCGGAGAACACACCCATGAGTCAGTACACAAAGAAAACTTGGACCCTCGGCGGTTGCCTGGCGGACCACCGCAACGTGTTCCTCAACCTGCCGCGGATCGCCGGAGCGTATGCCGGACCCAACGCGGTCGACCCCCACCTCAACGAGTCCGTGATGGTGACGGTAAACTCCGTGAACAGTTGCCCGTTTTGCGAAGGACTCCACGGCGAGCTGGCGCGCATGGCGGGAGTTGAAGACCCGAGCGGGCTGATGAACGCCGGCAGCGCCGACGAGTGCCGCACGTTTGTGGACGACCCCGCGATCTCGTTCGCCCGCACCTTTGCAGAGCACAACGGGCGCGGACCCGCGGTGGACCAAGCCCTCGACGCGCTCTCGAATGACACCCGGCCGGGTTTTGCTGCGTCGGTGCAAGCACTCTGCTGGTTTCTGCTCTGGGGCAGCATCGGAGGCAACACCATCAACGCATTCTTTGCGCGGCTCCGCGGCCAAGCCAAGAGAGACTCTTCGTTCCTGTTTGAGTTGATCTTCTTCGCCTACTACGGCCCGCTCTTCTTGATCATCGCAATCGTCAATGCGCTGCTCCGCTTCGCCCCTCGGGTCCCCAAGTGGTTCTCGGCAGCATTTGGCTTGTTGCTCACGGTCATTGCCGGCACATGGATCATCCTTCCGGGCGTCCTCGGGCTGTTGAGCGGCACAAAGCCCCGCATCTTGGCGCACGGCTGAGGGGTCGGTCCAATGAAACTGACGTCCATCGACTACGCCGCCTTGTGCTCCGGATCCGGGCTCACCGACCTGGACCGGGTCTGTCAGGATTGGGGGTTCTTCGAGCTGACAAATCACCCCATCTCGTCCGAACTCCGCGAGCGGATGCTGGACGCAATGGCCCAGTTCTTCGCACTGCCCACTGACACCAAGCGGCGCTGCGAGCGGACCGCACAGAATCACTGGGGGTTTTACGACCGCGAGCTCACCAAGAACGTACAGGATTGGAAAGAGCTGTTCGATGTGGGTCCGGAAGTGGGGGCCTGCGTTCCTCAATGGCCTCGGGGTTTGGATGAATTTCGCGCGGCGACCGAAGCCTTCTACGAGGCATGCGAAGCGATTGCCCTCCAACTCGTGCGTTCACTCGGCGCGGCACTGGGCACCGATGGCGAAGCGCTCGCCCGCGGTTTCGAGAACCACACAAGCTACCTGCGGCTCAACCACTACCCCCTGTGCGCAGACCCTGCACCGGCCGACACCCCCACCGGGCCGCCACGCGGACACCTGGGCATCAGCCACCACTCCGATGCCGGTGCGGTCACCGTTTTGCTGCAAGACGGCAACGATGGCCTGCAGGTCGAACGTGACGGCCAGTGGCACAGCGTGACCGCCGAACGGGGCAGCATCGTCATCAACATCGGCGACGTGGTTCAAGTGTGGTCCAACGACCGCTACCGAGCGCCCCTGCATCGGGTTCTCGCAAGCGACACGCACGTCCGCTACAGCGCGCCGTTCTTTCTGAACCCGTCGTTCGCGACCGACTACGCCCCCGTGGGGCGCGTCCCCCACGAAACGCCGCGCTACCGCGCCATCAACTGGGGCGAGTTTCGCCAGGGGCGCGCAGCCGGCGATTACGCCGACGTCGGTGAAGAAATCCAAATCGCGCACTTCCGCATTGGATGAGCACTACCGGGCGTGCAGCCAGCCCGGCAACAACCCATACGGATCGAACTGCTGCGATGGGTCGTACGCGGCATCCGCCGCGTTCAACAGGGGCATGAGCGAGCCGTCTTTGAAGGCATCGAACAAGTCCGTGCAGCCGCCGATGTGAGTCCCACCCACGTAAATTTGCGGGATCGTCTTGGCACCGGTCTGGGCCGCCAACACCTTTCGGATCTCGCCGCCAAAGTTGCCTTCTTGGTAGGCCACCGAGTCCAAGTCAACCGATTTGAAGTCCAGGCCGAGCCGCTGGAAGAACTTGCGGGCCGACCAGCAAAACTCGCACCATTCGAGGGCAAACATCACCACCGGTTGGTCCGCCTGATGCGTAACGACGGCCACGTATTCGACTGCCTTTGAGTCCAGCTCGGTGTCATCACTGGCATCGTCGGCATCCACCGGTGGTGCTTTCCGGACATCAAACCGGTAGTTCGGCGTCGACCGCGAGATGGCGGTCTCTTCGGGAGTCATGTCCACGGGAATGTCCTCGAACAGCGTGGTGCTGAGGTACCGCTCTCCGGTGTCCGCCAACATCGCCAAGATGCGGCTGCCCTTGGGCGCCTGCTCGGCGACCTTGAGCGCACCCGCCAGCGTGGCGCCGCCCGATGTGCCGGTGAAGATTCCCTCCAGCCGGGCCAAGTCGCGGCTCAGCTGCATCGACTCCTGTCCGCCCACCGCCACAATGGCATCGATCAAGCCCGCCGAGACGGCGTCCTCGGCCAGCTGTGGGATCCAGTCCGGGCTCCACCCTTGAACCAAGTGCGGCCGAAACATCGGGTGACTTCCCGCAGGACCGCCCGACGCGGTTCGCTCCTGCGGAATCCCGGAACTCAAGATGGGCACATTGTCGGGTTCGCAGACCACGACCTTGGTGTTGGGGCTCTTCGCTTTCAGCACCCGGCCCACGCCGTTGAGCGTGCCGCCCGTCCCAAACCCAGTGACCCAGTAGTCGAGCCCCAGCTCCGAGAAATCGGCGAGAATCTCTTGCGCCGTGGTTTCGGCGTGGATGTCCGCATTCGCCTGATTTCGAAACTGCTCGGTGAGAAACCACCCGTGTTCTTGGGCGAGTTCTTTGGCTTTCTCCATCATGCCCGTGCCCTTCTCGGCCGCCGGGGTCAGCACCACCTTTGCCCCCAAGAATCGCATCAACTTGCGGCGCTCCAGCGAGAAGTTTTCGGCCATCACGACCACCAACGGGTAGCCTTTCTGAGCACACACCATGGCCAATCCGATGCCCGTGTTTCCGCTGGTGGCCTCCACGACGGTCTGCCCGGGACTCAGCGTTCCGGCCGCCTCGGCCGCCTCGATGACGCCCAACGCCAACCGATCTTTCACCGAGCCCATGGGGTTGAATGCCTCGGCCTTCACGTAAATCTCGACGCCCGGCGGGCCAATGCGGTTCAACCGAATGACGGGCGTCGACCCGATGGTCTCCAACACATTTTGATGCACGGCCATGGTGAGCCCTCCTGTCCTTGCCCACGCCTTAACGCGGGCGAGCGGCAGGCTCGGTTGCGCTCGGGTGCATTGTGGGGTGAATTCGGGGAAATCGAGATAGGCTCTCAGGGTCTCGGGTCCCCTACCCAAGGAGCGTTCGCGATCGCCATGCTTGAACTGCAACTGCCCAGCTCCGCCGATTGGACCGCCGCCGTCTTGGCGGACTTCGATGCGTTCCTTCTGGACCACGCCGCCAACGAGCGAAAGGCGTCGTCGATGGCCATGACCTTCGTCCTTCGCTATCCCGACCGGGATGCCATCTTGGAGCCATTGATTCAGTTGGCGCGGGAAGAACTCACGCACTTTCACCGCGTGTTCAAACTGATGCAGGCACGCAACCTGCGCTTCGAGCGGGACCAACAAGACCCCTACATGAAGCAAATGTTGTCCCAGGTGCGCCACGGACGCGACGAAGAGTTCCTCGACCGACTCGTGATGGCGGCCGTGGTCGAAGCGCGCGGCTGCGAACGATTTCAGACCCTCGCCGCGGCACTGACCGACCCCACGCTGAAAGCCTTCTACACCGAAATTGCCCAATCCGAAGCGCGGCACCATACGCTGTTCTTGGACCTTGCCGCCGCCTACTTTGGCGAGAGAGAGATCCAGGATCGGGTCGCGTTTTGGGTGGCGCAGGATGCCCGGATTGTGGCGACGCTGCCGGTGCGCCCCGCGCTTCACTGACCCATGACCAAAGACACGGTTGGACGCTACCTCGCCCGGCATGCCGAGCCCCTCGCCCGCACCGTGGATGCCCCGCTGCGACCCGCTCGCCACGCCATCTGCATTCCGCTCTACGACGAAGACGAGCGCTTCATCGAGACGCTGAACAGCCTGCATGAAGTCAAGGGAATCGCCGACGCGGTGGTGATCCTGTTGGTCAATGGTGCCGAAGACTCGCCCCCCTCGGTGCACGATGCCAACCGTTCGTTCCTGGGGTGGCTCCGAGACACACTCGGTGCCGCCGCCGGTCCCGTGGCCGCCACCGAACGAGACGGGATTCAGTTCCTGGTGATCGATCGCGCCAGCGCCGGGCGGCGGCTGCCGGCGGGCCAAGGCGTGGGATTGGCGCGGAAGCTGGCCGGTGATGTGGCGCTTGCGCTGCACCGAACCGGTGCCATCGCCTCGCCTTGGATGGCGTGCACCGACGCCGATGTGCAACTCCCATCCGATTACTTGGAAGCATTGCCTGCCCAGGATTCACCCTACTCGGCCGTGCTGTTCCCATTCGAGCACACCTTGGAGGGCGGCCCATCGCAGCAGGCCGCGATGAAGCAATACGAAGCCTACCTGCACTACTACGTGCTGGGGCTCGGCTTCGCCGGCTCGCCGTACGCCTACCCCAGCATCGGAAGCAGCTTTGCCGTGCACTTGGGGCGGTACGCCGCCGTTCGCGGGTTTCCCCGAAAACTCGCGGCCGAAGACTTCTACCTGCTCAACAAGCTCATCAAACAGGCGCCGATCCTTCGACTCCCGACCACCCCCATTCGAATCCGGGGACGCGAGTCCGCCCGGGTGCCCTTCGGGACCGGCCGAGCCGTCCGGGACATCCAGGAAATCGACGAACCTTATGCGGTCTATGATCCCAGCGTGTTTGACGCGGTCGGGGTGTGGCAGCGCGCCCAACGGAAGTTTGCCGAGGACCCGGATGCGTTTGACTGGCAACAAGCGCTCAGTGGAGGGGGGATCCCGGGCGGACTGCTGCATCGCTGTTTGGCGAGTCAGGGCGCCCTTCAGGCGGCCGAGAAGGCGCGGCGACAGGCCTCAACGAGTGCCCAGCTGTCCCGTCGGCTGTTTGAGTGGAACGACGCCTTTCGAACCCTTCGCTTGGTCCACATGCTGCGCGACGAGGGGTTGGGCACCTTGCCCCTCGCAGAGGCCATCGAGCGGGCGCCCTTCGTGCCCATGCTCGCGTCAGAAGCGGATCTCGACGGGGCCTGGCGGGCCACCAAACGGGCCGGGACGCCGCAGACGGCCGTGCCCCTCGGACTCGTGACCTGACGCGCGGCGCACCGCTGATTGCCGTTCTTTCCCCACTCCCGATGGGTTACGAACCTGCACGCACGCTCGGGGGCCCAACCATGCAACGATTCTCCACCTTCGCACTGACCGAACTCAAACTGGTGTACCGGGTGCTGCAGCAGAACTTGCTGGACCACCCTGATCTGATGGACTCCGAGTTTCTCGAAACGCTTCAGCGCTGGCTCCAGTACCGGGCTGGCGAAGACGGCGTCGACGTCACCGATCACGCCCAATGGATCTTGTGGCTCGACACCGCGACCCCACCGACCGCAACGGCCCACCACCAACGGGTGATCCCGCTGTCGCTGAGTGGCGCATCCAACGACTGACCCTCTCGACGCTCACAGGTCGTCGATGAAGACGGTTTCGTTTTCGCCCGAGATCGGCACATCGGCGGTCACGCTGCCCGAACCAACGCCGTCCAGGAACGAGATGGAGTCTCGCGACGGCAACATTGGAAGTCGTTCTGCGGGCATCAAATCCCGTTGCCGGTCCTCCGCCAGGGGAACCGCACGAATCGCATCGATGACGGCGCCAAAATCCAGCAGACGGTGCTCGGGGTCCGGAGCCGTCATGGCTCGGACGGCATCCCGCCATGCCGGTGGAATCAAGCCCCATTCCTCCGCCTTGATTCGCCCCGATGGCCGACCGTTGCGTTGGTCCTGCTGCGGCATGGAGCTCGCGAGCAACTGAAACAGCATGACGCCGAAACTGAACACGTCGCTCTGCGGACCGGGCAGCCCCATCAGATGTTCAGGCGCCATGTATCCGAGTGTGCCCACGGTTTGACCGGTCTCCGTCTGCGCCGACCCGTCGCCGGCCAACACCCGTGCAATTCCAAAGTCCGTAATCTTGGCAACGCCATCGCCTCGGATCAGCACGTTGCCCGGCTTGATGTCCCGGTGAATGATTCCGGCAGCGTGAACCGCGCGCATCGCACTGGCGACCGACAGTGCGTAGTAATGCACGTAGTGAATGGGCAACTGCAGACCCGCCTGCCAGGCAGCGTCGAGCAACCGGCCCAAGTCGCCATGCTCCATCCACTCCAACACGACGTACGGCGTTCCACCTTCCAACTCGCCGCAGTCGTACACCTGCAGCACGTGGGCATGACTCACCTTGGAAGAAAGCTGCAGTTCCGTCTCAAACCGACCCAACATCTTCGAGAGTGCTTGGGCACCGCTCACCCGAGCGAGCTTGACGGCAATGTCGCGATCCAGCCGGCGGTCCCGTCCGTGAAACACCGTTGCTTGGGCACCGCGACCGGCGAGCCTCAACACCTCAATTCGATCCCCGCGACGTCCCCCAAATCGATCGCCCACTCGAAGTTGGGTCCGGAGATAGGTCTCGGGGAGCAGGAACGGGGGCTCACCGTTTCGGTCAATGCGGCGGGCGTCATCGCTTTCGGGCAGGCACAGCGCATGGATGGGGCCGAGGTACGACGCCTCCAACTCAAGGTGGCCCACCTCCACCGGATCGTCCAACACCCCCCACTCGGAAAATGGGGCCAATCGGCACGTTCCATCGTGGCCCGATTGGTCCATGACCACGCACTGCCCATGGTCAGGGTGACGAACAATCGCGCCCATCGGGATGTTGCCTTTCCAGTGACGGAAGATGTTGATGATCGATCGGGCGGATGGCACGGTTCGGGTGAGTTGCTGCCAGAACTCGTCCACATCGCGCTCTTTGGACTGCTTGTGGGTGAGCCGAACGTACTGGTCTGCCACCTCAAGAATCAGGGCGAGCTTGCCCCCGCGCCCACCCGTACGAATGACCTCAAGGTCCCACAAGGTCAGCATCACGCTGGGCGTGAGGTCGCCCAACGTGCCCAATCCGGCCGCCATCTCGACCGCAAAGTCGGGTCCTTGATTCGCCGTCACCTGGTCAAGAATGGACGCCAGACCGAGCACAAGGAGGGCATTCTTGGAGAGGCCCAACGCGGTACCGACACCCAAAGCTTCGACGGTTCGAAGGCTTGAGTGGATGGGATCGCCGTCGACAATCAGTTGCGAACGATTGGCGGTCAACAGCTGAAACACATGGGGGTGATCTTCCATCAAATCGGCGGTCAGCCGCAGGTGCTGCATGAATGCCGACATGTTGGGCTCTTCGCCGCCATCGTGGGCTTCTTGCAGGGCGTCGATTCCGTAATTCAACCCCGACACCAACCACAGCGCCAGCCGATGGCTCTCCACGCTTGCGTTCATGGCCGTGGCGTGAAGCGGCCTCAATTCAATGGGACCAACCATGGGCGGCAGCGCTGCAGCCTGTCCGTGCAACACCTCCGAAACCGCTGTCGCCAGTGCCTGCAGATCGGCCAGCTGCACCCCGGGGCCGAAGACCACCTCGCCCACATCGTGGTCGCGCAACAGCCGCGTCAACTCAGCCGAGCGTTCGAACTCGCTCACGGTGAGATTGAGCAGTTGGTCGTTGGCAAAGCTCGCGTTGTCCAGCAGCTGGATTCGCAACGAATCCCCCGGCCTGCGGCCGCCCAGCGTGTCCATCAACAACCGCTGTGAGTTGATGACGACGGCATTGTTGGGGGCGTAGGTGCGCAGCGCGCCCAGGTAGGCTGCAAGATGCAGCAGTGCCTCCTTTCCGATCCCAACGGTCGCGGACGGCTCACTCACGTCGACTCACCGGCCGAGGCCTTGGCCTCGTTGATCGCTTCTTGAATCGCCGCCTTGACCTTGGCCGGTACGGTCCACCCTTTCATGACCTTGTAGACGTGCAGCCGGGATTGGTGCGTGTTGATGCGCAACAGCACGCGGGCGACCTCGACCTGGAACCGCATCTCGGTCTCCCCGCTGAACAGCCGAACTTGCGTCAACAACTCGCCGAGGAACGCGATGGTCTTTGGGTCGGTGTGGGAACCAAAAACGCGCACGATCCGGCACCGTTCGTCCAGAGAACGAAACTTGAATCCCGGATTGGAGACCCACCGGCGGACATGCGATGCTCGCCGCCGACTCGGACGCGCCTCGAACTCCCGAAGGATCTGGGTTCGCAGCTCCGCCTCTTCACGGGCGAATGCCTGATTGAGCACCGAATCGATGCGCTCAAGAATGGCCTCATCCGGCTCATCCTCCGCCATGCGGAGCGCGCGAACCACCACCAGATTTCGAACCGAACTGGACGGCGACTCGTAGCCCCTCAATGCGGCACTGACCGCGGCGACGGAACCGCGTTCAAACAACTCATTCACCGCCTCGCAAGCGACCCGAGGATTGGGGTCATTGATCGCTTCGCCCAAGGTGTAGACCTCAGCCACGGGGCCCGAATCCATCACGGGGTCGGCCGCGGTTCGAGGCGCCGCAGAGACCCGGTCCGCAGCCACGCGCTCCGGTCGGAGTGCAGGCCGCGGTGCCTGCTCGAAGGCGTCCACTGTGGGCCGCGTCGGTTCCGGTGACAACACCCCATCGAGTGCGGCGCGGGCCTTCTCGACCAACGTCGGGGGCATGCCCTCACTCCGACGCAGCAACACCTCACAGAAATTCCGGGTGGATGCCGAGTCGCCATGGCGGACCATGGACTCCAACACCGTCAGCTGAAGCTCGGCTCGATCGTCGTTGAGCACATCGGCGATGTCGAGAAACCTGTCGTAGTCCTGGAGGTACCGATCGACCTCTCGGGCCATCTTGGGCCGCTGCAAGGACTGCATGCTTGCCTCGGGTCTGGGCCGAGCCAACCGGCACCAATCAAACGAATGTTCGGCGGTGGCCAGCAGCCGCATGTCACCGTTTTCAAGCGCGCGCGAATCCAAGCCAGCCGCACCATCCGTCGTGGGGGAATTCATCACCCCCGAACGCCAATACTCCAGCCGCTCACGAACGTCTTGCTGCGCCTGGTCGGGGGTGCGGCAAACCCCCACCAGTCGCCGAACAATGTGGGTGTGAATGTGGGGCAGATCGCGGCGCCACAGCCGGGTAACGATGTCTTCCTGGTTTGGGTCAGAATCGCTCAACACCCGGAGAAAATTGTCCACCTCGGCGACGGTGACCCCACGACGAATCACGATCTGGCGAACGCCCTCTTCAAACAGCTCGAACCAGAGTCTTGCGGGTGAATCCGATGCCGGTGGTTCTTGTCCGTCTGGATAGGGTCCAAACGGGCTGATGTTGATGGCCAGCTCGGTGCTGGATGCCTGCAAGATTCGAAAGAGGGCATCCACGTGTTGGCGATATTGGGGCCCCGTGCCCTCGTACAGTTGATGGGACTTCAATGCGCGTTCGATGCCCGTCAGGGCCTCGTGGACAACCGATGATGTGCCGGGTAGCGGATCCATGTGCGGGCCTACCGTACCATGCTCGCAGGCTCCGCCAACCCCCCGCCGACCCTCCAGTGCGGTATGTTCTCAGGGATGGACCCCACTGCAGTCATCCCCCCGAATCCCGATGCCCCCGCACCGGCCCTCGACATCGCCCTGGCGAATGATGAGAAGCTCGCGGAAATGCTCCCCTATCGGCTGGGTCGGTACGAGTTGCTGGAGTGCATTGGTGAGGGTGGAATGGCCCGCGTGTTTCGCGCCATCCTTCGGGGTCCGGCCGGATTTCAAAAAACCGTCGCCATCAAGTTGCTCAAAGCCACAGTCCAGCACCGCGGCGCGGGAAAAGACTTCATGCAAGAAGCGGTCTACGCGAGCCGCTTGCACCACCCGAATGTGGTCGACGTGTATGAACTCAGTGAGGAACAGGACTGCCCCTTCATTGCCATGGAGTGGGTGGACGGCCAGCCCCTCCAAAAGATGCTCGACCCCGCGGACAAGCCACCCGCATCGGTGGTGCTCGATCTGATCATCGCCCTGCTCAATGGACTGGAACACGCCCATGCCGGCGACCCGTCGAGCAATCGCGGAGGCATGCTGCATCGGGACATCAAGCCATCCAACATCATCATTTCCCGACATGGGGTACCCAAGCTGGTGGATTTTGGCATCGCTGCCCAACTCGATGCGCATGCCGGGACCCATTGGCCCGCCGACGGGACGGTCTTGGGAACAATCAACTGGATGTCGCCGGAGCAGCTGCAAGCCCATCCACTGGATGAACGGTCCGACCTGTTCTCATTCGGCCTCGTGATGGCCGCGATGGTCCTGTGCCGCAGCCCACTCCGCAAAAAATACATGTATGGATTGCTCGCGGCCGGCAAGCCGATTCCGGATTGCCTCATCTCGATCGAAGACGAGACCCTGCTCGACGAACACGTCGCGGGGCTGGGTACCATCGTCGCCGACTTGTTGAGTCGCGACCCCGCCCATCGTCCCCGAAATGCCCGCGAACTCCGCAAGCGAATTCAAGCCTTGCGCCCAAACGTGGGCTATCACCCCACCCTTCCGCAATGGGTTCAGCGAACCGCCTCTGAGGGCGATGAACCCCCCGATGTGCTCAACGAAACCACGTGGGTGTTGGAAGGCGCAGAACCCATTGCCGATGTCCACACAAAGCCCGTTCCCGATGCCAACATCCCCGTGGATGACTCGGTCTTTGTTGGGCGGGTGGAAGAGTTTGCGACTCTGGTGAGCCACCTGACGCGCGGCGAACGGTTGGTGAGCATCATCGGCACCGGGGGCGCAGGAAAGACGCGCCTGAGCCGACGGATCGCGAACCACTTCTCGGCGCACTTCGCTGGGGGCGCTTGGTTTGTGGACCTCAGCGACGCAACCAACGAAGAGGGAATCGTTCGCGCGGTGGCGAAAGCAATGAAGATCCACCTGCCCGTCTCCGAAGAGCACACGCCAATCGCGCAGCTCGGGGCCGCCATCGCGAAGCGAGAGCGCCTGTTGATGGTGCTCGACAACTTTGAGCAACTGGTGTCGCACGCGAATGCGACAATCGGACACTGGCTACAGAGCGCACCGAACGTTCACTTCTTGGTCACGACCCGGGAAGGGTTGATGATCCCAAAGGAACTGCGCGTTCCCCTGGAACCATTGTCCAAAGCCGAAGCCATCGAGCTGCTGCAACAACGGGCCCAGCTGGCGGGCGCCGACTGGACCGAAACCGCGCAACCGGCTCCGGTGTTGGGTCAGATTGTCGACGCGTTGGACCGCCTTCCGCTGGCGATCGAACTGGCTGCGGCGCGCGCGCGAATGCTGACTCCGCTGGAGCTGCATCAGCGGCTGGAAGAGCGATTCAAGCTGCTTCGCGACACCACCGGCAGCGCCAACAGCAGACAAGGCGACCTCCACGCGCTCATCGACTGGTCGTGGCAACGCCTTGAACCCTGGGAGCAATCCGCATTGGCCCAGCTTTCCGTCTTTCGGGGTGGTTTTTCAATGGATGCGGCCGAAGCGATCGTGAACCTGGAGCCGTGGCCAAATGCGCCGTGGGTCCTCGACACCATCGGCGCCTTGCTGGACAAGTCGCTGCTCCACACGCAGACCATCGATGGCCAGCCCCGGCTGTACATGTACATCAGCATCCGGGAATTTGCGGCCGCACAGCTCAGCCGTGCCCGGGGCGGGGAAGACGAATCGAATCCGGCATTCAGCGTGCATGCACGCCACGCCGACTATTTCTCGCGGTTCTCTCCCATCGAGCCAACGGGAAGCCTTCGAGTCGTCGATCCGTCAATTCGGAAACGGTTGGACACAAACTTCGAGAACCTCCTCGCTGCCGCTCGCGGTGCACCCCAGCCTCACCGGACACTGTGCGCGGTCGGCGCCGTCGAAGTCCTGATGGGCCGGGGTCCGATGACCCAAGCCATCGACCTGGTTGACGAGGTGCTCGCGGCCCCCGACGTGCCGAAAGTGCTCGGTCTCCGGTTGCGGATTCTGCAGGTTCGGTGTCTGCGGATGACGGGGCGACTGGCGGACGCCCAAGCCGCCATGAAAGAAGCCGTTCGCTGCGCCGAAGACGAGTCGCTTGGCCCTTCCAAAGACACCCTCCTGGAGCTCAACGAAGTCGCCTCTGGCATGCCCGGACTGCCGTCGAGCTCGCTCAGCTTCGAGATCGACCGGCTGCTCGAGGACGCGCGGCTGGTCCGGTCCGAAGGCCGCTACGTCGATTGCAAAGACATCCTCGAGGGCGCACTCACCCTGTGCTCTTCAACCCGCACCCCCACGTTGAAGGCCCGGGTGCAACACGCACTGGGGTGGGTGTTGTGGACCATGGGTCGGGTGGACGAGAGCATTCGGCACCTTCGTGAATCCCGGGCAGCATTTCGCGTGGCCGGTCACATGAGAGACGAAGCGTTGGCGTTGAGTGCGCTGGGATACGTGTTCCATGAAATGGGAAAAAGCTACACCGCCAAGCCCATGTTCTTGGAATCCATCGACCTCTTGGTCGAGTCCGGCAATCCGGTTGATGCGCGGCAGGTGTTGGGGAAGCTGGGGAACCTCGAACGCTCCATCGGTGAACTGGACAAATCCCTTGAACACTTTGATGAGTCGATCGCACTGCAAGAGCAGGTGGGCGATGTCATGAACAGCATCGGCAATCGGATCGACCGCTCGCGAACGCTCATCCGGATGAACCGGTTCGAAGAAGCGGAGTCCGCGATCATGGAGATCATTGCCATGTGCAAGCAGCGCAAGTCGCCGATGTACGAAGCATTTGCACTGGACTCGCTGGGAGATTTGTACCTCACCCAAGGCCGCAACGAAGACGCGGTCAAGGCGTTGCGCGTGGCTCACGACACCGTGCGCGGCACCATTCCCCTTGTGGAAGCCTGGCTGGGGATGTCGCTCGCCGTGGCGCTCGCACGGGCGGGGCACCTCGACGAACTCGACGACCTCACCCAAGGAACCGAGCAGCACGTCGAGAACGTTCCGGCATCTCGCGCAATCCACATTCGGGCACTGGCCGAGGTCCGCTTGGCACAGAACGAACCGGCGGCAGCCTACCGCCACATCGTGCGCGCGCGAGCGATTGCGGAATCCTTGGAAGGCGGCGCACCGGAAAAGCTCTCCAAAGACCTGGATGAGTTGGAGCAGCGCATCGTGGGCCGATCAACCTCATAATGGGCTGACCAGTCCGCCCGTCCCTTCGCGCTTCATCCGTCTCGGTTGCGCGCCAACGAACCCATTGGATCCCACGCCGGGAGCACCACCGGCTCGGTCTTCAGACCCGCGACCATGGTGTCCGACAAATACTGTGTGGGCGCGGCGATCTCGAACATGTATTCGTCGAACCATCCGTCGTTCATGGTGTAGTAGCCCTTCACCCCATTGTCATCGCCCCACGAGTTCTCCACACGCCACCGTCGGGGGGCACCGTCCACAACATCCACCCCAGTGAACAGCATCGCGTGGGTCATCATGGTCTGGCCGAACCGGAGCCGTGTTTCTTTGTCCATGCCGAACTCGACGCCGTAGAGCGCGTCCGATTCGAACAATTCGGCGTCCCACAGCCCGCGTTTTCGATCCATCTGCTTGCCCACGTCGCACCCCATCCACACGGGCGTTCCGTCTTCCAGAAGCCGTTGGGTGATGGCCTTCATCTCCGCAATCGGGATGTTGAGGTAGACCACCGGTGGTCCACCAGCGACATTTTGAAGGCAATCCACCGTATAGGTTTGGTACATCGGGTTCCGTGGGTCGTGAACCAGGCACACGTAGTCTTCCCAATCGACTGTCACATAGGATGCGACAAACTCTTGGGGCGTCATCAAACCATCGCGGTGAAACACGCCATCCTTGTCGCGCCATTGCCAATCGAAGCGTTCGGGCGGGGTGCCGAGGTGGATGCAGAGAACCCGCCAGATGTCGGCCATGCGGGACTCTTTGTGCGCCCGAACAGCCTCCGCCGACTCCCCGGTCTCCACCAGCGACCGAATCTCACTTGCAGCGGTTCGGAGCATCTCCTTGAGGGTCGCGTTCATCCAGCGCGTCTCGCTGCTGCTGTGCGACTCCGGGTAGGCCGACTTCGGCACCAGGCCGTGTTTGCGAATCAGGTTCATCGCCATGTTCCACTGCCCGCCGTCGCCAATGGGGTCGCTCAGCATGAAGTGAAGGGTGCGGTCGTCGACCGGCTGGTCCGCACGGGCGATCATCGTCTCCAGAAAATGATTCGACCGCTCCAGCTTGTCCCAGAAATGAATGTGCGCCTGACTGAACTCGAACCGGTTTAGGTTCATCGCCTTCATCGCACCGACCCGAAACAGGTTGAGGGCGGCGAACAACCAGCACCGACCGCTTCGCCGCTGGTGCGTGACCGCCCAGTCATCGAGTTTGACGCTGAATGAGTCGTCCATGGTTTGAACGCGCGTTCGACTCAGCGTGAGGCTTTGGATCTCGTTTGCGCAGACCGCATTCTGGGCCACCCGCGCCGTCTTGTCGGCCGAGAACTGTTGTCGGTAAGTGGCAATTTGATCTTGTCCAAGCTCGTTGCTCATCGCGGCACCTCTGGGGCTGGGGTTCGAATCAACCGTGGTGGCCCTGATTATGACGGACCGCACCCCGCAGATCCAACCCGCTGCGCAGACCGATCAGGAATCCACCGCGATGTGACGGCTCACAATCGATTCATCGCATGCGGCCAAGTCCACCGAACGGGGGCCAAGGAACACGCCCGTTGCTTCCCCAATGGTCTCGTTGAAGGCCAGCTGGAGGAAGCTGACGACGACGTCAACCGCACCGACGTCCAACCGAGAGGCGTAGTTGGTGTACCCGCGAATGTCTTTGAACTGGTCCATCGCCACCATCAACGTGGGGTCGGTGGACAAGCCCTTGGGAATCGGCCGGGCGGGAACCAACGGATCGGCGGCGAATTCCGGAACATCCCGCCGGAGCCGATCGTGGTACGACCCGTCTTCCACAAGCGAATCCAGAGATCGCTGATGCACATGGGTTCCCGCAGCCAGTTGGTCCAGCTGCGTCTGCATCGACTCCAGTCCGCCCTCATGGCTCCGCAGCAAAACCAGGTCGTAGGTTGCATGCCGGTGAAACGTCTGCAGCACGTGCTGGATGATGGAGTCGGGCGGTGAAAACAACCCAACCGGGTCCATCATCGTCGTTGGATACGCGATGAACCGCCGAACATTGTGGTACGTCCACGGGATGCCTTGGGTGCGGTAAAACTCGCGGGTGTCCGCAGCCAGACTGAACGACAACTGATGACGGGACGCCACCAACAGCTGGGCCATCGTCGGCAGGGCCTCGCAATGGCCCATTTCGGCCAACCGCTCCAATCGGGCCCGAACCCGCTTGGGTCGGACCATGGTGCCCAGCATCGCCCAAACCTGAGCCAACTTTTCACGGTTCTGCGCCCAACCGCCGACCACGTCCATCAAGAGTGCCCACCAGTGCTTGCCCAGCCAAGCCGGCGGCGTGTTTCCTTGAATGGCGTTCATCTCCATGCTCATGGCTTCAGTGTAGTCGTTGTGCGCTCACCCAGCCATCGTTGGTCAGCAGCACGGTTGGAGGACGACAAACGAAGCTGGGCTACAATGCCGCATGGGCCAACCAACCCCCAAACCTCCGTCGCCGTGGCTTCGTCCCATGCAACGCCTGGTCGCTTGGTTCATGCCAAAGGGGTTGGCGGCGGATTCGCCCGAAGGCTTCAAGGTTCAGACCATCATTTGGGTGTCGCTGATGGTTGGAAATTCCGGCTTTCCCTTCATGGTGCTGCTCTACTGGGTTGAAAACCCCCAAGAGGCAACGGTCATTTTGTGGTCGTGGGTCTTCTTCATGCTGATCCCATTTTTGGCCCGCCGCGGCATGCCCTCGGGGTCGCTCGCGCACCTCCTCGCCGGCAACTACTACCAATGCCACCTGTTCTTGTGCATGATCTGGGGCGGGGTGGAGGCGCCGAACACCATGTGGTTCGCCGCAATCCCCATCGTGTCCGTTCTGGTGGGCGGGATCCGTCACGGATTCATCTGGGGCTGCATTTCGGTGGCGTCCGTGCTGGGCATCTACGTGCTGGAAGAAGTCACCGGACACCTGGTGCTCAACACCAGCCTGCTTCCGTTCGAGCACCTGTTCGTGCTCGCCATGGGCACCGTCGCCTTGCTGGCCGCGGTGTTCGGCTCGACGACGGCATTCGAGATGCTGCGCCTCTCCGCCTTTGAACGGCGGGTGCGCGCCGAAGACAAGCTGAAACGAGCGAACGATGACCTGAAAGTGTTGGACGCCCAGAAGACGTCGTTCTTTCAGAACGTGTCCCACGAGCTTCGAACGCCGTTGACGCTCATCCTGCCGCCCCTGACCGAGGCGGTGCGCGCCCGCCCGGAGGACGGCCAGATGAGGATGGCCGCCCGCAACGCACGACGCCTGCTCCGACTGGTCAATCAACTGCTCACCCTGCAGAAGATGCGGGCCGGGCCTCAACGGCTCGACGCCGAACCCATTGATGTCATCGGCTTTCTCACCATCAGCGGCGACGCGTTTCAGTCGGCGTGTGCGGCCAAGAGCATCTCGCTGAGCCTGGTCCACAACGGGCGCGCCATCGACGATGAGGTCGAGCGGCCCTGGGTGCTCGCTGAGCTGGATGCCCTCGAGAAAATCGTGTTCAACTTTCTGTCCAACGCCTTGAAGTTCACGCCCGATGGGGGGGCCATCGAGCTGGGAGCGAGCACCCGCGCGCGGCGGGTGCGCATTCACGTCCGGGATACGGGCCCGGGGATCGCGCCGGAGTCCCGCAGTCTGCTGTTCCAAGAGTTCAGCCAGGTTGACTCGTCGGCCACTCGCGCGGTTGAGGGAACGGGCTTGGGCCTTGCCCTGGCCAAGTCGCTCGCGACCCAACTCGACGGAGAAGTCGGCGTCGACAGCGAGGTCGGTGTGGGCAGCACGTTTTGGGTGGAGCTGCCGAGCACACGGCCGCCAAACGATTCCGCGACCACCGCGTTTGAGCCCAAGGAGTGGTTGATCGATCCGGTCGCAGAGGCGGAAGAGTCCGCCCAGCCCCGCACCGATTCGCCCGCATCCTCAGCCAATGGCCCATTGGTTCTGGTGGTCGACGACCTTGCCGATCTGCGGAACCTCGTCGCCAACTTTCTTCAGCGGGCCGGTTACCGCACCCTTCAAGCTCCGAATGGCCGGGTGGCGTTGCGCGAAGCCATTCGACACCGACCCGACGCGATCGTGACCGACTGGATGATGCCTGAAATGACCGGCGCGCAACTGATTCAGCGCGTCAGACAAGAACCCGAGATCGCGGGCATCCCCACGGTCCTCCTCACCGCCAAGAGCGATGAAGAGAGCCGTCTGATGGGCACCGAACTGGGGGCCGATGCCTTCGTTGGCAAGCCCTTCAATGAACAAGAACTGGTGAGCGTCGTCCGAAACCTGATCGCACTCAAGGCCGGTGAGCGGGAGGTTGAGCGCCTGAACCAGCGGCTCACCGAGACCGTGCTGAAGCGCTACCTTCCGCCACCGCTGGTCGATCGGCTGATTGCCGATGACCTCGAACTGGGCGCACCGGAACTGCGGACCGTCACGGTGCTGTTTTCGGACATCTGCGAGTTCACGAACACATCCGAAGATCTTGGACCCGCGACCATTGCCCGACTGTTGAACGACTACCTGACCGCCATGACCGGCATTGTCTTTTCATTCGAGGGCACCATCGACAAGTTCATTGGCGACGGGATGATGGTGATGTTTGGCGCGCCCATTGCGCTCGATCCGGTTGAACAGGCCCGTCGGGCCACCGCCTGCGCGGCCGCCATGCAGGATGCGATGGACGCCTTCGCCGACACGTGCGAGGCCGAGGGACTGCCCCGCCTCACGATCCGCGTGGGAATTCACCAGGGCGAGGCCGTGGTGGGCAACTTCGGTTCGGACCAACGGTTCGACTACACCTGCATTGGTCCCATGGTGAACGCGGCCGCACGGATCGAGAGCCAGTGCCCCCCCGGCTCGATCATGATCTCCCAAGCGATCCGGGAACAACTTCCCGACCTCAACGCCACCGACCACGGGCTCTTTGCCTTGAAGGGAATCCCCGACGCGCGCAGGCTCTACACCGTTGTCCCCAGCGGCGGGAAGGAAACGGCTCCCGTTTAAGCCACAAACTGCGGCATTTGCGCACGGCCCTGGGGTGCTGCTACCGTGTGCGCAGACCCCATGGGAGAAACAATGAACCGCACGCTCGCATTGATCATCACCACCGCATTGACCGTCGCCTGCCGAACCGATTCCACCCCTGGCGTGGACTCCGGATCGGGCGCCACCGAACCGGCTGTGGGCGGTGGATGCGAGCTGGTCGAAGAAGTCCCACTGGAATTGGACGGCACCGCTCCGGATGGACGCGAGATTCAAAACTGGCTGAGCTACCTGATGGTTTCGCACAGCGCGAGTCTGCTGTGGGCGGACGGCGAACGAACGGGCTTGGTGGTGAACCTGACCGACCCGACCAATGTCCGCTGGCGGGACTACGAAGTGTCGGGCGACGGAGACATGGCCGCCATTGAAATCGCCTGCGAAGACAGCCTCGCAGCCGATGTAAAAGCGACCTTCACCACCGCAGATGGCCGCTTGAACGAATCCATGGACGTTGTGCTTTACACCAACCATTCCATTGGCGATGCCGCGTTTACGGCCGACCTCACGACCACCGACGGCACGTTGGAGATCTCGGATTTTGCGACCGAATCCTTCGATACCCTCACGGCATCCCTCGACGCCACATGGAACGAAAACGGCATCCTGGGTAGCATCGATGGGTTCGGCGAAACCACCGATGGCAGCGCCGTCAGCATGTCCCGATTCGACATTGCATCGTTTGGCGCCACAGGCTTTTGAACCACTGAGCGACCGATGCCGCTGCACACCGTCACGCCCCTGCTGGAGTCGGCACCGTTGAGTCGCATTGTTGGGCGATCGGTTTGGCTGAAGATGGAGTCAATGCAACCCGCCGCCTCCTTCAAGATGCGCGGGATGGGATTGGCGGCCGAACGGGCTGTCGCATCCGGTGCGACACGACTGGTGAGCAGCAGCGGTGGCAATGCCGGTTACGCGGTGGCGTGCGCCGGACGAGCGCTCGGCGTCCCGGTGACGGTGGTCGTGCCCACCACCACCGCGCCTCGCATGCGAAGCCTCATCGCCGCAACGGGGGCCGAGGTCCGGGTCGCAGGAACAGTCTGGGATGAGGCACACCGGGAAGCGACCAATCTGGCAGACCAATGCGGCAGCGCGTTGATGCACCCGTTCGACCACCCGGACATCTGGGAGGGCCACGCCAGCGTGATCACCGAGGTCCACGACTCGGGCATCGAGCCGGGGTGCGTTGTGGTGGCGATTGGCGGCGGCGGCCTGTTGGCCGGCGTCCTCCACGGAATCGAACGGGTCGGGTGGTCCGCAACGCGCGTGGTCGCTGTCGAGACCGCGGGGACTGCCTCCTTCGCCGCCGCACAGATGGCGGGACGCCCCGTCGACCTCGAATCCATTGACTCCATCGCTGTCACGTTGGGCGCCCGCCGCGTGTGCGCAGAGGCGATTCGCCGCGCGCGAGCGCACGACGTGGTCAGCTGCGTGGTGTCGGATGCCGCAGCCGTGCGCGCATGCAATCGATTCTTGGACGACCATCGGGTGCTCGTTGAGCCAAGCTGCGGTGCGGCGTTGAGCGCT
>JAYZVA010000002.1:0-14749 GCA_036156175.1 Myxococcota bacterium | reverse complement strand
CGCCAACGGCTCTTGATGGAAACCGGCGAGGCCGGAATTGCGGGCATCATGTCCGCAGTCGCCCTGGCCCGACTGGGGTTTGTCCGACGGGCAGGGTTGCGCCTCGGTGCCTTCATGGACCGCGTACGCCGCGATGGCACCGTGCCGGGCACCGACCCGTCGGACGGGGCGGTACTGGCGTGGGCGGCCGCCGAATTCATGCGGTGGACGCAAGACGCCAACTGGCGGGATGAGCACCGACTGGCCTGGCGTCGCCTGCTCACGCGCCTGACGGACGATCCCGGCGCGGCGGGCGGACAGCGCTTCTTCGGCGCCGATGGCTCGGATCGATGGACGGCCATGTGGAGGGCGGCCGCGCTGCTCAACGGTTCAGTACAACTGAGGGACGTCGAAGACGGTCACCGAACGTGGGCGCTGGCTGGCGGATTGGCCCGGGAAGCAATGGCATCGCTGTTGGGCACCGCTCCATGGTCGGCGGCGCCTGGACGCGTATCGGATGGCGCTGCTGCCGCCATGCTCACCGTGGCTTGGATTGGCGTCTTCGACCCCCGCGACCCCGGTGTACTGGAGACGGTGGATCACGTGCGCGCGAACCACTGGCACGGCGATGGCGTCCTGCTGCACGGAGGAGCTCATCCGGCCCTCACCTCCATCTTGGCCGTCGTCGAGGAGCGCGCTCGCCCCACCGAAGCGCCCGATCCGCTCGATGCGATCGCCCGCCTCGTCTCCGCGACTGGCGCCATTCCAACCGCCACGCACCCCCGCCGGGGGGCCCTCCTCGAGGGCGACGACCTGCTCAGTGCCGTGATGTTCGTTTTGGTCGCCCTTGATCGGGTAAAGGCGGACCGCGCCCACCTCGAGGTCAGCCCCGATCTCGTGTCCACCATGAACCTGCCCACGCCATTTGGGCGCATCGACATGGTGGACGGTGAAATATCGGGTAAATGGATCGGGAGACCGCCCCAAATCACGCAGCTGGAAGAGTGATGGCTGCCTACGACTACATCATTGTTGGCTCCGGGTTCGGCGGGTCCGTTTCCGCCCTTCGTTTGGCCGAGAAGGGGTACTCGGTTGCCGTCGTCGAGATGGGAAAACGGTGGCGCAAAGAGGACTATCCGAAGACCAACTGGATCCTGAACCGCTACCTGTGGGCGCCGGCACTGTCGATGTACGGTTTCTTTCGCATGACGCTGCTGAAAGACGTGTTCATCCTGAGCGGCGCGGGTGTGGGTGGGGGAAGCCTGGTCTACGCCAACACCCTGCCCGTCCCCAACGACGCGGCCTGGGACGACCCCGTGTGGGCCGACTTGGAAGATTGGCGCACGGTGATGCCCGATTTTTACGCGACGGCAAAACGCATGCTCGGCGTCACCCGGTACCCGGGCATGACCTACGCCGACGAGTTGATTCTCGACTACGCAAAGGACATCGGAACCGACGACACCTTCGAGTCGGCTCCAGTCGGCGTGTACTTCGGCCAGCCCGGGAAGGAAGTGCCCGACCCCTATTTTGGCGGAAAAGGCCCCACCAGAACGGGGTGCATTCAGTGCGGCGGCTGCATGGTGGGGTGCCGTTACAACTCCAAAAACAGCCTTGACCACAACTACCTTTACCTGGCCGAAGGCCTCGGGGTTGACATCATCCCCGAGACGCGCGTCACGGCCGTCAAGCCAAACCCCGACGGTGGGTACACGGTCGACGTCGAGCGCTCGACCTCCCGGTTCTTCCGAAACAAACGGACCATGCATGCCCAGAACGTCATCTTGAGCGGCGGCGTTCTGGGAACCGTACGATTGCTGCTGGAGTGCGTCACGCGACGGCAACTGCCAGACATCAGCCCCCAGCTGGGGAACTTTGTCCGAACCAACAACGAGGCGCTGCTCGGCGTATCGGTGGGCAAGAGTGACCGAGACATCACCGAGGGCATCGCCATCACGTCCAAGGTGGCGCTCGACGAACACACGCACCTCGAACCCGTTCGATACGCGAAAGGATCCGACGCCCTCTCGATGATCTCAACGCTGCTCACCGACGGTGGAGGGAGCATCCCGCGAGCGCTCCGCTGGGCCATGACTTGCGTGACGCACCCCATCCAGTTCCTGCGGACCTTGTGGCCCGTCGGGTGGGCCAGCAACACCCTCATCCTGCTCGTGATGCAACACATCCCCGGACACCTTCGCGTTCGGCTCAAGCGGCGGTGGTGGTGGCCCTTCAGCACCACGCTGTACTCCAATGCGGAAGGCTCAGAGATGCCGCGCTACATTCCAGCGGCCAACCAAGCAGCGAAGGTGATGGCCAAAAAACTCGATGGGTTGGCCATGAGTTCGGTGACGGAGGTGCTGCTCGACGCGCCCACCACGGCCCACATCCTGGGCGGTTGCGCCATGGGCAAGACCCCCAATGATGGCGTCATCGACGCCCAAAATCGCGTTCACGGCTACCCCGGCCTCTACGTGATCGATGGCTCCATGATTGGCGCGAACCTGGGGGTCAATCCCAGCCTCACCATCACCGCACTGGCCGAGCGGGCCATGAGCTTCATCCCGCCTAAAACGTGAACTTCAGCCCGTTCTTGATGCTGAAATCGCTCGAGACCACCGGCGCGGTCCCCTCCGGCGTCTCGGGCGGCTGCGAGTCGGTTCGGTACCGGCCATCCACCGTCCATGCGACGGCACCGGTGAGCTGCATGGCCAGCCCGGATTCCGCCACGATTCGGTGGTCGTCGAGGGAGTCAAACCGGGGCTGCAGGTACACCGTGCTGGTCCACGATCCGGCCTCGGCAAGCCGAACGGTCAACGAGGCGTAGGTTGAGGAGCGGGCGTTGACGCGGTTGACGTCTTCGTTGGGTCCGATCCGCTCGGGGTTGAGCCGTTCTTCTTCCAGCATGGCGCTGGTGCCGATGGTCAAGCTGGCTGAATTGCCATCCACCACGCGCACCCGCGGTCCCGTCCCGCCCAACAGCCGGCGGTCGAGGAGCAAGAACTCGTTGTATTCATACTGCGTATACGCTTCCCACCAGACGCCCGCGCTCAGCCGTCGGTTGTAGCGAATGTGGGCCAGTCGGTTGTTGGCGAAGTGAGCTTCCTTGTCCCACAACCCAATGGAGGGATCGGCCAACAGGTCGGCCTGGGTTCGCTTGGCTGCAAAGCGGTAGGTTGCGACAACAAACAGCAGGTCGTCGTTGCGCTTCCATTCGGCATTCGCCGTGGCGCCAAAATCAGCAAACTGAATGTTCCCGCCCGTATACGCCACCGAGACCCCAACCGCTCCAGAGACACCGTCCTCGGTCCCATTGGAGCGAAGCGCCTCCACGTTGACTTGACCGAGCGCGACTGCGGGCACCCAAAACATCAGCAACATCCACCAGTGCATTGTGACTCCTGTCCGAAGGGCCGACGTAATTCGCGCGGCCGCTGCCGACTGCCTCGGTGCCGTCGAAACGATTCCTTTCCGAATCGTTCACTCGCGGGCGGCTGGAAAGCCAGGGCGGTCGGCTCCAGCCGGAGCTTCGGTCGCGGGTTCGTTGAGCTGCGGCAGACGCCCGCCCCCAACGCCAATCAGCGATTGGACGACGTCTTCGATCTCCCGGACCGGCTTGTAGGCGGAATCATCCGTCGCCACAAATCCGTTGATGTCCTGCAGACGCGCCAGGGCCGCGCGGCCCTCTGCCCGCTGATTCGACACGCTGACCAGCGCGGCGGCGAGCCCCGCAATGGCCCCTTCGGGAAAGCCGGCCCGCACAACGTATGCATCCCGTGGAATTCGCCGGGTCCGGGCGAGTACGCGCAAATCGCGCGCACCATCGATGGACCCTCTGCCGGCGGCAAGCGCACCATCATAGGTGGCCCCAGCGGCGACCTCGCCCGAGGCAATTGCCGCGATGACGCGGCTGTGACTGCCGTAAAATGTGCCCTGGATGTCCTTGGTGGGATCAATGCCGTCATCCAGCAACCGACTGGCCGGGTACAGCCAACCCGAAGTGGACCGGCTGCCCACAAACGCAAACGGCCGCCCTCGGAGGTCCGCGAGCGTCTCGATCCCGGCATCTTCGCGGGTCAGGATGTACGCACCATAGCTCTCGGTCCCGTTGGACACCGGCGATCCGAACACCCGGATCCCGGGCTGCTTGGCCTTGGCCTGGACGTAGGCGTAGGGGCTCATGATGGCGATGTCGATGTCGCCGGCCAAGAGCATGGCCTCGATGTCTTGGTAGCTCCCACCGGCGCGCACCGTCATCGGCACGCCCAAGCGAGACGCCACCAAGTCAACCATGGGCTGAAACTGCTCGGCAACCGAAGTGCTGTTCGAGACAAAGGGGGTCGCTCCCCACACCAACTGGGGCACGTCAGAGGCCCGAAGCGCTGCGCGCGCACGCTCGTAGGTCACGTCCACAGACGGGCGTGCAATCAGGCTTCGGGCGCTCTCCGGGCCTTGATCACAGCCGATCATCGCGCTCACGACCAGCATCCAAATCGCCTTCATGCATCCCCCCCGTACAGCGTGACCTGGTCCCGCCCGGCCCGCTTGGCTTGGTACAAGGCCTTGTCGGCCGCCTCAATCAGCGCGACATCGGTCTTTCCATGCATCGGCCATCCGGCCATGCCCACCGAGATGGTCAACTTGCCGGTGGGCTGCGACACCTCTGCGCCGGGGAACGTGGTCTGCCGAATGGCCGTCCGCAGCTTGTCGGCAACGCGGGCACCAAAAGAGAGCGGCGTGTCCACGAGCAACACGGCAAACTCTTCGCCGCCGTACCGCGCGATCACGTCCGTGGCCCGAAGGGTTTCTTGCATCATCTGGGCCACGGTCAGCAAGACCTTGTCGCCCGCTGGGTGGCCGTGGGTATCGTTGTATTGCTTGAAATGATCCACGTCGATCATCAGCAGCGTGAGGGGTGATTGGCTTCGCTCGGATCGTTTGACCTCGGCCTTGATCCGCTCGTGGAATGTGCGGTGATTGTTCAACTGAGTCAACCCATCCGTGCGGGCCAATCGCGCGAGCTCCTCCACGGCGTTGGCAAGGTCCCGATTGGCGCGTCCGAGGGCTTCGTTTGCCTCTTGGAACTCGCGTGTGCGCTTGTCGACCTGGGCCTCCAAGCGTCCCGCGTGGCTCTGAATGTGGGAGGCCATGTCGTTGAGGGTCGTGCCCAAGACCGCCAGCTCGTCCTTGGTGTCGGGCACCGTCACCCGCGCATCGTAGCGGCCGCCCGCGAGCCTCTTGGAGACCACCGCGAAGCCTTCGAGCGGCCCAAACACCATTCGATTGAGCATCGCCCAGATCAAAATTGCGGTGGAGACGGCAATCAAGACGGTGGAGAACAGCACCACCAGCTGGTTCTGCACCACGCGGTCGTCGAGCCCGTACATCGACGTCTCTGCAATGATGGTCCCCCATCGAAGTCCGGATGTGACCGGCATCGAGAACCGAACCACCCGGCCGCGCTTGGTCTCGACGGCTTGGCTGATGGACCGCTGGGTCTTCATCGCTCGGTCGACGAAGGGACCGGTGAGGCGTCGGCCGTACTCCCGCGGGTCGGTGTGGGCCACCACGAGCCCCCCGGAATCGATCACAGCGATCGACTGAAACGCAAGGTCGCCCGTTGACTTTTTGGCGTACACGTCCAGAATCGCATCGAGATTTGCAAACTCCCGGGTGGCCATGTGGATGGCGGCGGGAGCCGCGACGGCATGCAGAATCGCGCGGCTTCGGCGTTCGGCTTCCATTTCGAGCAGTGCCGCATCGGACCGAACCACGCTGAGGCCCCAACTGAGTTGGATCACGGCCACCGCGCCGATGATGTACGCCACCAGTTTTGCCCGTAAACTCATCGAAGTGCCTCACCCGACTGCATGTTCGCACACGCGCGCGGATGACGCGACCGGAGGTGCCGGGTTCGAACCGCCAAACGGGGGGCTCAGCCGGCTTCTTCGTCCGGAACCCAATCCCCGCGCATGGGCGGCAAATTGCGGCGGCTCCACAAGATCCAGATCCCCAACACGGTGACGCCAACCGAGAAGTACTGCGCGGGCGTGAGGCCGAAGTACCGGGTGTCCATCTCGATGTGTCGATACATGTCCAGGACGTATCGAACCGGTCCGTAAGACACGCACATCCAGCCCACGAAATACCCGCTGTGGCGCGGAACCTTGTCTTTGAATGCAAACCAGACAGCCATTGCTCCGGACCACATGGCCTCGTACAAGCCGAGGTCGTGGCAAGCCACGGAGGCGTTTCCGTAGGCCGTGGGGCAGATCCCTTGCACGCCCAACCAGAAGGTCGTCTCAATTCCCGGGTGGTCGTGGGCCACAAAACACCCCAAGCGACCAAACATCCAGCCCGTCATCATCCCGTAGGCAATCGCGTCGCCGTACACCCAGAAGCTGAGGCCTCGTTTTCGAAAGAACCACCAAATCAGCGCGACCGTTGCGATGAAACCGCCATAGCTGGACAACCCGCGCCAGACCTTCAGCAACTCGGGCAGGCTCTCTGCTGTGGGCAACGAGCCCGATGCGAGCGTCTTGAACATCGCCGCAAACTTCTGCGGGTCGTCCGCCATGTCTTCCGGGTAATAGAACAGCAGGTGACCGAGGTGCCCCCCCACAAAGACCCCGACCACGATCCACGTGACCACTTGGTTGATCAGTTCCGGGTCAAACCCGTCCCGGGCGGACTTGTTGGCCGCGATGCGAGACCCGACCATGAAGCCAATGGCCACCAAGATTCCGAAGCCGTGGACGTCCAGGGGTCCGATCGGAATGACGACGCGGTCCCAGAATGGAAACAAGGGTTGCATGGGCTCTCTCCGTGTGGACCGCCCCCTTAACCCGCTGGGTTTACGGGAGGGGAAGCCGCAACCGGAACCACGCTCCCGGGCCATCGTGCGGTTCGATGTCCAGGGTTCCACCGTGCTCTTCCACGATCGTGCGACTCACCGCGAGGCCAAGTCCAGTCCCGCCTTTGCCCGCCTTGGTGGTGACGAAAGGCTCAAAGATCGTCTCGAGCTTGTCGGCCGGAATGCCCGGTCCATTGTCCCGCACGCGCACCACTCCCCATTCGCCTTGTCGCTCAACGTGAACATCGACTCGGGGCATTGGGTCCGACTGCCCGGTCAACGCGTCGGCCGCATTGACCACGAGGTTCAGCACCACTTGACCCAAGCGCTTGGGGGAGCCGTGAATCTGGACCGTCTCTTCGTCGTGAATGTGAAGGTCGGCCTTGTATTTCACCCGCATACCCGCAATCCGGCACGCATCGCGCACCACGGTGGACAGGTCAATCAGTTCATCGGAGACCCCTTCGCCACCCGATGATGCGAGGGACCGCATGCGACGCACCACTTCAGCGATTCGCTGGACGCCGTCGAGGCACTCCTCGATCAACTCGGACGCACCGTCCGCATCCACCACGCCCGTTGCGATGTCATCCCGCAGGATGGTCAGGTTCGTCATGAGGTACGTGGCGGGATTGTTGACTTCATGGGCCACCTCAGCGGCCATGAGACCCAGCTCGGCGAGGGCAGCAGAGCGCACCAAATCCCGCTGAAAGTTTCGTTCCCGCGTGCGGTCTTCCGCCAGCAAGACCCGGACCCCATCAGCGGCATCGACCGAGACCCAACGCGCCCGCAGCCACTTCTCCGCGGCATCGCCGGCAGGCCAGGCGAAGTCAAAGGCAACCCCCGATTCGCTGGTCGGGGGTTCGGTGCCGAGCAGGTTGGCAATGGGCTGTCCGAGATGAGAGCCTTCGGGCACCCCAAGGAGTCGGGCAGCACCGGGATTCAAAGACACGATGCAGTGGGTCTTGTCGACGCCAATTGCCGCCAGGTCCGTCGCATCCACAACCGCGGCGTTGATCCGCCATTCGTTTTCCGTGCCGTGCTCGCTGCCCATGGGTTCCTCGGTCAGAAGATGTCCTGGTTTGCGCTTGTTCCAGCGCTTGAACACGATACCACCCGGAGATGCCTTCCCTCTCTTTTACCGACAAACGGTGGGTGCTTCGGTCTCCAGACCGAGCGGTGGTCCGGCGGTTGGAGCAAGGCTTGCAGCTTCACCCCTTGGTCGCGCAATGCCTCGCCTCTCGGGTCACCGACCCCGAAGCGGCGCGCCTGTGGATGCGGCCCAGTCTGGATCACCTCCATGACCCGGAGGACTTGTTGGGCATGCCGATCGCCCTCGGGCGCATCCGAGCGGCGATCGAGAATCGCGAGTCGATCCGAATCGTCACCGACTACGACGTCGACGGCACCACTTCGAGCTTGATTCTGCAGGGAGCCCTGCGAATCTTGGGTGCAGGCGACTTGCTGAGCTACCACATCCCGGACCGGTTCAACGAAGGATACGGCTTCTCCGTGGTGGCGGCCGAACGAGCGGCCCGCGATGGCGTGGGCCTGATCATCACCGCCGACATCGGCGTTCGGGATCACGCAGCCGTCGAAGCCGCCAAGGAACGCGGGGTCGATGTGATCATCTGCGACCACCACCTCCCGGCAGGAGAAGCCGTGCCCGGCGATGCGATCGCCGTGCTCTGTCCGCCCCAACAAGGCTGCCCGTACCCCAACAAAGCATTGGCAGCGTGCGGCGTGTCGCTGAAGCTGGCCCAGGCCCTCTTGGAGGACCACCCGCGCCGAAGCGCCATCATCAAGTCCATGCTCAAGGTCGCGGCCATCGGAACCGTGGCGGATGTGGTCGATCTCGCCACACCCGAGAACCGGGCCATTGTCACCCATGGCCTGCGCGGGCTGCAGAACGGCGTCCATTCGCCCGGCCTCCGCGCGCTGCTGGAGGTCAGCGGCGTTCAAGGCGAGGTGACCGCTGAAGACTTGGGGTTTCGCTTGGGGCCCCGCATCAACGCCGCGGGCCGACTGGCAGAGGCCACCGCAGTCATCGAACTCTTCGACGAAAAAGATCCCGATCGCGCGCGAGGGCGGGCCCAAGCACTGGACCGGCTGAACACCGAACGCCGCCGAATTCAAGCCGACTTGGTCGAGCGGTGCATCGCCCAAGTCGACGATCCCGCCCCGCCTTTCGTTGTCATCTGGGGCACAGAAGCCGACGGTTGGCACCGCGGGGTGGTGGGGATCGTGGCGGCGAAGGTTCGCGACCACACCAATCGGCCAACCGCGGTCGTGGCGCTCTCGGGCGAGGAGGCGCGCGGAAGCATTCGGTCCACGCCCGGTGTGCACGCGGTCCATGCGCTCGACTCGGCCGCCGACCTGCTGTTGGGTCACGGGGGCCATCCAGCGGCCGCCGGCTTCAGCACTCGCGTCGAACACCTCGAAGACCTTCGATCCCGCCTTCAAGCATGGGCCGCATCGAACCAGTCAGCCGCACCCACCGCACCGGTCTTGGATGTTGATGCAGAGTGCGGCATCGACGCGCTGCGAACACCGGATGCCGACGTCTTGGCGCAGGGGTTGTCGGATTTGGGGCCCCACGGCAAGGGGAACCCCGCCCCCAAGCTGTGCGTCAATGGGGTCCACGTCTCCGAGGTGCGTCCGCTGGGCGAGCGGCACATTCGATTTCGGATGGGGGACGTGGAAGCCGTTTGGTGGAGTGGACGCGTGCATTCCCACCGGCTCACCGATGGACCCGTCAACGTGGTGGGGAGCCTGGGCTACAACACCTGGCGCGGCCGACGCAGCGTCCGGTTTACCGTCGAGGATGCGGCCCCGGTTTAGGGTCGGGCCGCCTCCAACGCCGTCTCCAGATCCTTGACGACGGCCCGTGGCGGTGCCGTCAACGTGAAGGCGTTCGGCGCTTCATCAAGGACCCGCCACCGCTTGGTCTGAATCTCCATGGTCCAGCCCAACTGCGGGAGCCGGACCGAGATTTGATCGGGAAACACGCCCTTCTCGTGCCGGACCTGCCCTTCGTATCGGACCTCCAAAAGCGGCGGCGTCTCGGGCTCTTCGTACCCGCTTTGGTCCGAGGCCGGGTCGACCCTCAAGCGACGAACCATGCCCAAGCGGGGGTCGATCACCGCGCGGACTCGGATGTCGTCTGGGCCCAGCATCACAATCACCACGCCGTCGTCTTCGAACACCGTTCGGCCGACGTGCAGCACTTCAGCGTCCACCATGGGCAGCACGCCCGTCACAATTCCGAGCACATCTTCGATGCCAATCTGACCGCCGGTCAGCCGACCAAGCACACTCGATGCGTCGGGTCCGCTGTAAAAGGTCTTGGTGCGTTGGGACCACACGTTGATGGACGCGCCGTCGCTGGCCAGGGTGTACAGCGGCGTCCCAAAGGGCGTGTACACCTCAAATCGAAACCGATCGGGCTGATCGAGCAACACGGCTGCAGGAACGGTGTAGTCCTCGTCGCCCAGATCGATGTGCACGCTGAACCGACCCTGAAGGGCATCGGGCATGACCCGTGCGCGCGCCATCGAAACCACCACATCGGAGCTGGTGGAGTGGGGAATCAATGGTCCGCGGGTTCTCGAACACCCCACCAACACCGCCGCGAGCGCAAGAATGAACCGCATCACAGCGCCTTCTCCGTGCAGCACGTCCGAAGATGGGCCCGAATCGTTTCATCCTCGGGGGCCAATCGCGCCGCGCGCTCGAGGCTCTGCTGCGCCAACGGTCTGTCGCCCCTCAGGTGCGCGATCCAGCCGAATGTGTCCCAGTAAGCCCCGATGCGCGGCTGTTGCTCAAGGGCAGCGCGTATCCGGCGGTCCGCTTCCTCGAGGTCCCCGTGCGTCTGGGACTGGATCCACGCCCAAAGGTTGAGCGCAGGCGCATAGGTGGGGTGAACACGCAGCACCGCTTCGGCGGGCGCCAATGCCGCTGCAGGCCCATCCCGCTTCATGACCATTTGGCTGCGAATGTACAGCAATCGCGCATCACGAGGCGCGGCAGCCAACCCTTGTTCGATGGCTTCCGTGGCATCGCCCCATCGGCCCTCATCCACGGCGAGAACCGACCGACTGATCGGATCGCCGAGCGGCGGGGTTGCGGTGGGCTTGGGCGCCGGAGGGTGTTCCGCTGCGGCCCGAGCGCGTTGCCGCACGCGCAGCGTCGGCGCATTCAGGGCCACCCCCATGGCGCTCGCCGCATCCAGGGCGTCCGCCGCACGAGTGTGGTCTCCGATGAATCCACTCAACAAACCCACCACCAGCATGGCTCCGGTTGAGTGAGGTTGGTGGTCCAAGATTTCTTCGGCGCCGGTCAGCGCGGTGACCAGCCCTCCCCGATTCACGGCCGCCTGCACAAGCGGTTCCACCGCGCGGTGGTCGGCCCCGCGCATCGCAATCAGCTCCAAGTAGTCTTCCACCCCGCCGAGCGCGTCACCGGCTTTCACCCGCAGCTCAGCCCGCACCCGCCGCTCGGTGGGGTCCGTCACGGTTCGCCCGGACCACAAATCCAGCCCTTCCGGCGGCACGCCTCGATGCAGCGCATCGGCAATCAACCGGGCCCGCGCCTGCCAAGGATCGCCCAAACGTTCCGCCGTACGGAGGGCGTCCCGCCCCACATTCGGATCCCCAAACGCGAGTTCGAGCCGGCCCCATTCCAGCCAAGCATCGGGGTTCGTCTTCAACGCGGAAGCGGCGTGCTTGTACACATGCCGAGCGGCATCGATGTCGCCGGCGGTCGTTTCAACCTTCGCCAGCGCCAACAAGATGGCGCTGGAATCCGGGTCGTACACCCGGGCTTGACGCAGCATCGTCCGGGCCGAATCGAGATCGCCCGAGGCCACCATGACCATGCCCCTCATGTACATGCTCAACGCGTGGGTTGGGGCACCCGCGGGTGGCGCTGGTTCGGGGGCTGGAATGCGGTGGACGGATGTGCAGCCGGCCGCCAACAGGCACGCGACCAAGGCGCACCGGCTATCCATTGATCAGCTCCCGCTGCCACAATCGGCGAGCGCCAATCTTCACGGGCCACATCAAGGCCGTCAGACACAACACCGCCGCGCTGGAGAAACAAATCGCAACCCCCACCCATTGGCCCTGGGTGATGGCCCGCTCCTTTACATCAGCCGCCAAAATGACGTACACCGGGTAGGCCTCGATGGCGATGACCGAGAACACCAAGCACAAGCTGACGACCATGAACAGAACGCCGGCAGGCCCCGCGGCCGCACGGGCCGCATTGTCGACCTTGAAGTCCGGAAAAGAGGCGCCCATCCCGATGGCGATTCCCGAGATGCCAAGCGCCAGAAAGAACGCCGTGCTCGATGCCACGGCCATCAAAAACGGACCCGCACCCAAGATCCACGTCGACGCCACCGCCAACAGTTGGCCAACAAGGATCATGGGCAGAAGTCCCGGCAACAGCTTGGCCCACATGTATTCCTTGGCCGTGATGGGGCTCGAGCGGAGGACCCACCACGCCCATCCTTCAAGACTGACTGCCGTGAACTGAAATCGGGCGGCGAGCGCCGCCATGACAAACCCCACCAACCCCAGAACCGCGAACGCCAAGACGTTCCGGAACGTGCCCATCCAAGGACCGCGCACCACATCCACCGGCAACGCCGCAACGCTGACCAAGCAGATGACCACGATGCTCCCCACCAGCAACAACTGACTCCACTGACCCGGGTCCCGAATGAACGTTTTCACGTCCTTCACCACAATCGCGGCCTGGTGACCCGAGAGGGGTCGCGTCGCAAAAGCCAGCAGGGTGTCGAGCCAACCCGACTTGGCCATCCGGGCCTCGCGCGCCTCTTGCGACCGGGACCGCCCCGAGTCGTACATCGCCGATGTGATCCAGCGGCCCACGCCCGTGATGGCGACCGCGCCAGACACCATCAGCCCCAGGGTAATCATGGAGAGCGGACGGCCTTGCAAGCCATCGATCAGCAACTCCGATGCCCAGGATGGTGGAAGCAGAATGGGGACGGGTGTCTGAAGTTCGGCGACGTACGCGGCCACCGAGTCAAAATTGGATGCATCCACCAACCGTTCGGGGCGAAACATTCGGAGCATCACCACCACAAACACGAGTGCCAACACACCCGCAAACACCAACAACTCGCGCACCTTTCGAGCCGGAAAGAAGGTCACCAGCATCGACGACACCACGACGCCAATGGAGACCGGTATGGCCACAAAGCATGGCAACACCACAGCCAGCAGGACGTAATAGATCGGTCCGGCGCCGTAGTGGAGCCCATACGCCAGAAACACGGGCAAGCCGAACACCACAATCATCCAACTCGACTGGCCCAAGGTGTCGAGCAACCGCGCAAGATGGAACTGCCACCGGGGAATGGGGAGACTGAGGACAAGCTCGAGGTCTTCAGACAAGTAGAAGGTCGACAGTCCCGTGACCGTGTTTGAGAAACACAGCAGCCCGAACATGCCCATGAGCAACAACTCCATGAGCTTGCGGGTCAGAATCGGACCGAACACCTCGACTTCGTGAAACGCACCGATGAGCCAGTACATCAAAAAGAACAAGCCAGCCCAGAAGACCAGTCCAAAGGTCAGAAACAGAACACTGACGGTCCGCATGCTGCCGCTGGAGCGGCGCCAACGGTTGTACAGCCCGCGAAGGCGCGGTGCCAACAAGCGGGCGATGCCCCCCATCGGCTACTCCGTATCTTGGGGGGTCCAGGCGCCGGCGTTGACGACTTCCCCCTTCTCGATGGTCTGGCGAATGTAGCTCCGAAGCAACTTGTTTCGCTGCGCGCCGCCCACGAGCGCGCGCAGGTCCTCGTACAGCGCGGGGTCATTGGCCAACAGGCCCAGGGAACCCTCGCCGTTGGCCAACGCCTCGCTGGTCGCCCGCAGCGACGCCACCGTGGCGGCCAGGTCATCCACCATCTGCGCCTTGTCTGCATCGTAAATCATTGCGTGGACCAGCGACTCTTCGTTGCGAATGTCATCGGTCAGCTGGCCCAGGGTGCTCGCCAAGGTCCCAAGCTCGCGCGCAAGCGACGCGCCCTGATCGCCGTAGATCAGCTCGTTGGCCAGCCCATCCCCCGTCCGCACTTCGTCCATCACGCCCGACATGCTTGCGCTCGCGGTGTCGAGGTTGCGCATGATCGATTTGACCCTCCGGGGCATCTCCGGGTCGTAGACCAACGCGCTGAACAAGCCCTCGCCCTCTTTGATTCCCTTCAACAGGTCTTCCAAGTGCGCCATGCTGGAGCCAACTTTGGCTTGGGCGGCTTCTTCGTCGGTCCCCAGCATCAAATCGAACTTCCGAGAAATGCTGGACGCGTTGTACAAAATGTCTTCCAGCTTCTTGGTGTACCCAAGGAAGTCGAGTGGGGCCCGGGTTGTGATGAAGTCTTGATCATTGAGGCCCGCCATGGACGGCGTGCCCATGGAGATGGCCACGTATTTGTCGCCCAGTACGCCCACCGTGTCGATTCTGGCTTCCGAGTCGGCCCGAATTCGCGGTTGGTAGCGCGCCATGACCGTCATTTGCACGGTGAGTTCTTTTTGCTCAAGCGAGTCGGAAAACTCAATCGACTTCACTTCCCCAACGTCCCAGCCCGCCAGCCGAACCACCGCGCCTTCTTTGAGTCCAGCGACGTCCTGCCACTTCCCTTGCAAGGTGTACCGATCCTCGAGCATTTCCGTTGAACCGCCCAAGACGAAAATCGTACCCAAGATCGTGACCGACAATCCGATCACGAACACGCCGACCTTGATGTTCTGGCGTTGTGACACCTGCTGCGATCCTCCGCGTTCCACTATACCCAAGGCTGTTGGTCTGTGCAGTCAGCCCCTCTGCTGCCGCCCGACTGTGCGGAACGCTGCGTGCACCGCACACCCGCTCCATGGCTCC
>JAYZVA010000001.1:0-30470 GCA_036156175.1 Myxococcota bacterium | reverse complement strand
AATCGAATCGCAGCTTCAGTCATTGTCCCCCGCCGCCTCGGCTGGGATCTCAAGCGCCAGTACGGTTGCGATGTCGACCTTGAGCAGCTCGGTCAACACCCTCACCGCCTCGTGGGCAGCGGTCACCGCATCGGGGTCGGTGGAGAGGGCGTCATTGACGGGACCGGTCAGGTTTCCGACCGCGGCGTCCGCTGCCTCAAGTTTGACCAGAACATCGTCGGCCAAGGCCTCTTCTTGCACAGACACCAACAGGTCGTACATGCCGATTCCTTGTTCGCCGTCCAGCTCACCGCCCGAGTACAGGGTCCTGAACCCCGCGAGGTTGGCTGCAAGCCACTCATTCGATTTGTCGGCCATGACGCTTTCGACTTTGTCGGTGCAGTCTTCTTCGCCGCACGCGCGCAGTCCAAGGGGCCAGCCGAGCTTCCGGTCTTTGACGAAGGTCTCGAGGTAGAACAAGCCGTCATAGATGGCATTGACCCCTTTCACCGACGTATCGAAGACCGTGCTGCCGGCGCCAGCAGACGCGAGTTCGTCGGCAAAACCGCCTTCCCAGCCGTCTCGGATGCGCTCGAGGTCATCGACGACGCGCTGAGCCAGCAGGTCGCCCAGCTCCGCCCGGGCAGCAGCGATGCCGTCCGCGCCGAGCGCGTTCCACGTGCCTTCCCGGTTGATCCCCGAGTTTGATGAGCAGCTGTTCTCATTGGGCTCCGAAAAGAGCACCGTCTCCAAGCCATCGAGGCCGTAGGAGTTGATGATCGCATCGTCAAAGAAGTCCTCTTCTTCGTACTCTTTGCGGCTGGTGATCTGATCGATCCGACACGCATTGACCGTCGGCCAGCTGTAGATGTCGTCCCGAATGCCCTCGCCAGCCTCGGCCTTCAGTGCGGATGCGGCGGGTCCAACCTGCATGACTTCGAGTTCCTGCCAAGCCGTCATGGCATCCACCCATGCGTCCTGGGCGGCCAGTCGCGTGTCCTCAGAACCGCCAGTGGCGCTCCATGCCGCAGTGGCGTCCTTCAAGGCGGCCGCCGCCACTTCGGCCCGTGTGAGCGAAGGGTCAATGGCAAACGGCCACGCATCGGCCAACATGCCCGTCAGCGCATCGCGCACCTCGGGCTCGTTGGCGTACACCGGTTCGGTGTTGGTCGAGTCCTTGTCGACCGCGCATCCGATCTCAATGGCAAACGTCCCGAGCGCGATTGCGCTCAGGACGTGCCACGATGAGAACCGAGTCGGTTTTTCAACGTTCATGGTTCTCACCAAGCTTCCACGTTTTCAGTATCGAACCCGTACACGCTGCCGATGAGGTCACGTGCGGTGACCAAGCCGTCGATGAACGCCATGTCATCCCCCCCTGGACCCGGAACATAACCCGGAGCGTTCAAACCCAAAGCGTTGTGAAGGGCAGCGAACTGCTCGTCGGTCATCGGCGAGTGGGGGTTGAACTGGAACCAGAGGCCAAAACCCTTCGCTTCACCCCAGTGCTTGGCGTAGTCGCTGAAGCTGTAGGTCGCATCGGCAGTGCCGACGGTTCCCGCCATCTCGTCGGCATCGTAGGCCGAGATGTCCGCGATCATGTCGTTGATGTAGTGAATCACGGTTGCAGCAATCGCTTTTTCCCAGGCGCCAATCGCCATGTCGCGGTGTGCCACAAGCTCGACCATCTCCGCATCGGACAGACCCGTTGCGTCGTGAGCGGCGTTCGCAATGAGGGTGCGTCCTCCGTAAAACCCGGTCCACGCTTCGCCGACGAGATCGGTGGGGGCGGAGAGGTCTGCGGAGCCCACATCGCGCTTCGCAGCGTTGACGGAAGCACCGTAGTTGCGCTCGGTCTTGAGATCGATGCAGCCGTCGCCGTTGGCGTCGTTGTCGTTGGCCTTGATTTCAGCAGCGGTGAGCGAACCGTAGTTCCGTGCGGCACCGAAGTAACCGAACCCTTCGTCCCACTGATGCTCGAGCGCAGAGTAGCTCTTGCCCACTTCATCTTTGAAGTACTGCTCGGTTGAAGCCAGGATTCCCTTACCGGGAACGTCGTTGTCGGTGTAGTCGTCCGCACCTTGCGAGAAGGTGACGGCACCGGTCAGGAACTTCTGAATGAGTTGCTGACGGTCCACGCCGTCCGCCGTCAGGTACGGAGGAAACTCGGTCTCGCCTTCTTGGTAGGTTTGGACGTTGGCTTCAATCTCGTTGAACCAGTGCATGACCAAGGACTCGGGGCTGTTGACGCCGTCGATGTCCACACCGGCGAACTGCGACGGCGTGCCGTCTTCGAGGTCGGTCCAGTTTTTGTGGTCGGTCGCGGAGTCGTTGCCGGCGATCTTGCCCTTCAGGTTCTTGGTGGAGATGTCGCCCCAAGTGGTCTGAATGGCGTTGTCAGGGGCGTAGTAAAACGTGTCGCCTGAATCCGCGGAGTTGAAGTCGAAGTAGTACATGAGTCCGCTGAGCGCTTCGCCGGCTTCGAAGGCGCTGCCGCCATCGATCATGTCGTCGAGATCTCCGATGTAGCCCTTCAGCTCGGTGATGAGCATCTGGCGCATGGTCTGGCCCGTGTAGGACACAGAGGACTCGCCATCGATGAACTGGCTTGGGTAAAAGTATCCATCGGCTTCGGCAAACGCGTCACCAGGCACACAGTCGGCGTCGGCGTCGGCGTCGGCATCGGCGTCGGCGTCGGCGTCGGCGTCGGCGTCCGCATCGGCGTCCGTGTCGTGGTCGTGATCCGCGTGGTCACCGGTGTCTTGGTCGTCGTCCTTCCCGCAAGCCGTCAACACTGCGAACGGGAGGGTGAGTGCAAAAATGGAACCGTATCGTCTCATGATTTTCAAAATCTCCGTATTTTTGAAAATGAAAGTCACTTTCATTATTGGTGCCCTGGGGGTAACAACGCCTCCTCTTGCGGGCAAGATTAATTTGAAAATGAAAGTCACTTTCATTTTTTGTGTGGACCACCACTCAATCCCAACCCAACGGGTTCACCAGTCCGGTGCAATGCCGCATGCCGGACAAAAGCCCAAGCCGAAGCCAGACAAATGTTTGATGAGATTTTGGGCTGTGGGAGCTATGATTGCCCCTCATGAGACCCTCTTTCCCACCCATCTTGGACGATACGCCCCGGATTGGCCCGTTTGCGCTGTTCGATGTGATCGGCGCCGCCGGGATGGGGGTCGTCTGGCGCGGCATGCACGTGGAACAAAACATCCCCGTCGCGATCAAGTTCCTGACCGCAGAAGGATCGCGCGACCCACTGTACCTGGGGTGTCTGAAAAACGAAGTGCGCAAGGCCGCCGCGCTCGACCACCCCGCGATTGTTCGGGTCCACGACCACGGTGAGGTCCCCGACTCCATCGGGGTGGACAGCCTGATCCCGGGGAGCCCCTATTTGGTGATGGAGTACGCCGAAGGCGGCACACTGTCTCGCCACTGCGGAACCCTCGACTGGGCGCAGACCTACCGGGTCTTGATGCGGCTGCTCGCCAGCCTCGCCCACGCCCACTCGCACGGCGTGATTCATCGGGACCTCAAGCCCGGCAACGTCTTGCTGCGTCGGGCAACGGGCGGGGTCATGTTGACGGACTTTGGCCTGGCGCGCGCCGGCGACACCGATGGCGGCCCCGTGCTCAATGCGGGAACGCCCAGCTACATGGCGCCGGAGCAAATCGCACAGGTCTCCGCCGACATCGGACCGTGGACCGACATGTACGCACTGGGGTGTCTGGCGTGGAGCTTGCTGTGCGGTCCACCCCCGTTTCACCGAAGCTCTGTCGAGGAAGTGCTCGAAGCGCATCTGTCCGAGCCCGTTCCCGAATTTGAACCCCGCAAGCCCGTCCCCAACGGCGTCGAAGCCTGGATCCAACAGCTCCTGCACAAGTCTCCCCGGCATCGCTACGTGCGGGCTGCCGACGCCATGCATGCCCTGCTTCCCATGGCCCCGTCCGACACCATCGACACCTTGCACACCGAGCCGGTCTTCAAGACCCCAAGCCCCACCATGGGCCTGCGGGTGGGCCCAACCGAAGCCACCAGCAAGGCCGATGACACGCAGGTCATGGCCCCGCGCACCATCAGCGGACCGCAGAGCACACCGGCCCCCATGCCCCAAATCGAGCAATCACTGCTGTGGGCCCAGCGCGTCGAGGTGCCCCCGATGCCCGAAGAGTGGCGAACGGACCGACCGTACCGCGCCGTTCCGCATTTGCTGGGCACCGGCTTGGCCATGTTCGGGATGAGGAGTTTGCCCATCGTTGGGCGCGAGGCCGAACAACAGCTGCTCTGGAACACCCTCGCAACGGTGCGCGAGAATGCCTGCACCCGCATCGTTGTGGTGGAGGGAGCCGGGGGAACCGGCAAGAGTCACCTCGCGGAATGGATCGCCCGCCGGAGCTACGAGGTGGGCGCATCCATCCCGGTTCGAGCCGAGTTCGAAGCGAATCAGCTGGGCGACCCCTTGGTCAACCTCGTCCACTCGTTGCTCGGCACAACTGGACTCAACCGCACCGAGGCGAAGGCGCGGGTTGAGATCGCCCTGACCACCCTGGGCAGCTTCGACCCTCAAGAAATCGAGACCCTGCTGCTGGTGCTCGGGCCCTTTGCCGACGAGACCGTCACCGAAGCCATGCAAGAAGACCGGGACCAGTTTCGACTTCCCGTCATCCGCCGGATCCTGCATCGATTCAGCGTCTTGCGGCCGATCGTGGTGGTGCTGGATGATGCCCACCGCAATCAGGATGCGTTCGAGTTTGCCAAGGTATTGATGGCGGCATCCCCCATTGACCACCCGATCCTTGTGGTGATGTGCGTCAACGGAATCGCCATCGAAGCCGAGGGCGCCCAACACCTGAAGGCGCTGAAGAAGCGGAAGAACGTCCAGACGCTCCCGCTGGGGCCTCTGGCCACCGAGCATCGGTCCACGTTGGTTCGACGGCTGCTGGGCCTCGAACCCAAGCTGGCCGCCTTGGTGGAACGCCGGTGCGGTGGGAATCCGCAGTTTGCAGTCCAACTGGTCGGCGACTGGATCCAGAAGGACATGCTCACGCACTCGGCCGAGGGGTTCACTTTGCGTCCCGGCGTACGGGCCGAGTTTCCCGCTGACCTGCAGGCCGTCTGGGAGCGGCGCCTGTCCGCTGCCCTTCCGGAATCGGGCGATCCGCAGTGCCTTCAGGTCGCCGCCGACCTCGGCATCTCCGTCTCGCAGGCCGAGTGGGTCGAGACGTGCGCGTTGTTGGGCATCGAGGCATCGAAGTCCATGATGAATGCCCTCGTTGATGCAAACCTGTTGGTCCCGCAGGCGAATCGGCGCGGGTGGACCTTTGTGCACAGCTTGGTCCAAGAAACGCTCAAACGGCACGCCGAGTTTGCCGGCCATCGAGTGGCCCACCACAGCGCCATTGCCGCCATGCTGGCGGGCCGCGAGGCGGCCGCAGTCCGGCGGGGACGCCACCTGTACTTGGCCGGTGAACTGGCGGAATCCATCGACGTCTTGCTGGCCGGTGCGGCGCTGTGCATCGGCAGCTCGCGCGGTGAAGTCGCCTGGGATTTGTTGACGCTCCGCGAACAAGCACTCGAGGAGATTGGGGTCCCGAAGACGGACCTGCGGTGGTCCGAAGGCTGGATGCTGAAGGTGCGGTTTTATCAGCGTCGGACCATGTACGCGCCGGCCATCGAACTGCTGGAGCGGATCCTCCGCCAGACTGCAAACACCGGACAAGCGGAGCGCATTCGCGGAACGGCGTTCTTCCGACGCGGACTCATTTACCGCCAGCGCTCGAAGCCGGCGGAAGCGCGCGAGTCCTTGCAACGGGCGATGGACGCCGCGCCCGAAGAAATCACGGTGCAATGGCGGGTTCTTCAAGAGATGGGACTCATCGAACTGGAATACGGGGACCTCGACTTGTCCGAGGAATACTTCAAGCGGGCGCTCGAGGCGGCGGCCCAAACCGGAAAGGAGGCCAACGTCTACACCGTCCGGTACCTCATGGCCGGCGTGTACCGTCGAAACGGCGACACCGAGAGTTCCCATCGGCACCTGAGTGCCGCCCTCGAGTATCACCGGCGAACCGGCTCAAAGCGGGCCGAGTCCGACTGCCTCAACAACATGGCCGAGTTGGACCGGTTTGCTGGTCGGCTCAAAGAAGCGGAAGAGGGGTACCGGCTCTCTCTCGCGATCCGCGACGCAGCCGGGGACCAGAGCTCGTACATCTCGGTGCTCAACCTCGGGTCCATCTACGCGGAAACGGGGCGACCGGTTGAAGCCCGCAACCAGCTCGAACAACTCATTCGCGTGCTGGATGCCAATGGCCTCGACGGGCACAAGGGTGCCGCCCACCTCTTCTTGGCGCAGGCCTACGTTCAGCTGGACCTGATGCACGAATGGCGCCAGAGCTTCACCGAAGGTGTGAAGCTGGTCACCAAGACGGGAATCGTCGACGTGGACATCGCTCGAAGTGCCATGCTCGGTGGAGACGAACTGTTGGCGCACAACTACCCGGAAGAAGCCGCCGAGAGCCTTGAATTTTCGTTGAGCCACTGGAAGCTGCTGAAACGCGAGGCCGAGGTCGAAGCGGTGACCAAGGCCTTGGCAGCCATCACCGGGCCGCGCGGCTGAGCACGGTGTAGTCGGTGTCAACGGAGACCCGGCCGCCCGTGTCGGGGTCTGCAACTCCAAGGTCCACAGAGAGTGCGTAGGTCCCTTCGACCAGGTCATGAAACGGCGTGACCTCTTGCTCCATCACCGCGCCGGGGTCCAGCCGACGCACACCGGGTTCACCGCCGCACGGAAACGACGCGCTTGCGCCGATGGCTCCGACCGTGGCGCGCCACCCCTCGACAAAACACCCGCCCAGCGTTTCAAGCTCGACCGTTGTCTCGCATGGATTGGCCACCCTCACCCACAGGCGATGCGATTGGGTGGGGTACCCAAATGCTGCCGGCTCCCCATCGTCGTGCCGCACCTCGGCCACCATCTGCAGGTCCCCGACATCGCACCGCCCATCGTCTGCGGTGTCCCCTCCCGGCGCATCATTGGCCGAACTCGCGTCCCCGTAGCCCGGCGTGTCCCACGGCGCGCTGGATGCCGCGAGACCCCGGTCGGGCGCGGCACCATCGCTGGCAAGGGCCGTGGGCTCCCCTGTGTCCATCTCCGCTGCAGGGATGGAGTTGTCGATGCACCCCATGGCCCCCATCACTGCGATCCCAACCGCTTGCTTCATCGTCGCTGCTCCCTGGTACGAGGAGCTATTCACGGATCGCCGGGGTACCAACCATCCACTCCCAACTTTCTCGCCACTGATGCGACCGACCCCATCGCGCCCGAACCGTCCCTTCGATGGCAGAAACGGGAACGGGGCCCCACCACCGCGAGTCCATGGCGCGGTCGCGATCGTCCGCCAGCAGGTACACGTGACCCGTCGGGACTTCAACCGGCTCGGCCGACCACTGGCTGGGGCTGTCCCGGGGAAAGCGGGTGAGCCAGCTGTGTCCAACCGCCGGCTTCTTGGCCCACAGCGTCTCCCGCGTCACCACATAGTCGCCGCTATCGCCCATCGCAGCGGTTCGGAGCCGCCGGTTTCCCACACGGATCAAATGGTCATCCATCGCAATCGATTGCCCCTCCACCGCCACGATCCGGCGGAGGATGCGAACGTCGGGGTCGAGGGGGTCCCGAATCACCACCACATCGCCGGGCAACACCGCGTCCGTCGGCCACGCCCACACCCGATCGCCGGGCTCGATCGACGGCATCATGTCGTCGCCGCGGACCGTTGCGCCCGCGCCCCAGACCGCCAGCGCCAACCCTGCGACGGCCACGATGCTGTACCCCAGTCGGCTGCCCATGGACATACTCTATCGACCCACACCCCCTTTCGTCATCCAAAGGATCCGACGAACCCGACTCGCAGGCGCTAAGATGGGCTCAAGAGATGTTTATGCACCTGCTATTCGCCACATTCACGACAGCCCTCGCCGCACCAGTCTTGATCATCGACGACTCCGATTCCGATGTTGCCGTCTTCCGCGACAGCCTCGAGACCGACCATGGTCATGACGTCACGCTCACGTCGGACTTCGGGGTGTTGGAATGGGAGTTCACCGGTGACTTCACTGCGCCCGACGGCAGCGAGTTGGCGCTCGACGATTACGACGTGGTGGTGTGGTTTGACGGCGTTGAAGCCGCCCTCACGTCCATGCCCAGTGAAGGGCAAGAGGCCCTGTTGGCCTACACCAACGGCGGCGGGAGCGTCTTGCTGTTTGGGCAAAATGGCTACAACTTCAGGACAGGCGACCACCCCTTGCTGGGCCCGCTGATTCCGTTGCGATCGTGGACCTACCACGACGGCGGAGGCTCGATCGTTTGCGAAGACGACACCCACCCGATCTGCGACGGCTTTGGACTCGATGAAATCACGTTCAGCGGAGGCCATCTCGCCACCCCTTCGGTTGCCGGTGCCACGAGTGGGGTCCGCTTGTTCGGCTACGCACCGTGGTGGGAGTCCGACCATTCACGGGTCGGTGCGGCGTACTTGAGCTACGGGCTCGGTCGGGCACTGCAATGGGGCTTGTGGGGCAACTCTGGATCCGCGAGCTACCAATCGCCGTGGTGGGACACGGACATCATGACCCTGATGAGCCAATCGGTCGAATGGTTGACGCAGGGCCGGCCGCCCATCGCGGACGCCGGCGGGCCGTACACCGGAACGGCGGGTGACGTCTATGCGCTCAACGGCGCCGGATCCCGAGCCCGGGGGGAGGCAGACATCGCGGAATACCGCTGGGACATCGGGTCCGTGGCGTCCATCGATGCGCCCGATGCTGTGGTGGATTTCGACTCCAGCGTTCTGGATGGACCGGTCACCGTCACCGTCAATCTTCAGGTGGAAGACTCCGACGGTCGGACGGCCAACGCCAGCACCACCCTCTTCGCCGCCAACGCCGACCCGGTCGTCGATGAGATCGACTGCCCCGCGTTCTTGGATGAAGGCGAGGTGGGCACCTTCGCAGCATCCGTATCGGATCCCGAAACGGCCGACACACTCACGGTCGGGTGGATGCTGGGCGACGGCGAACTGGGCGACGGCGAAACGATCGCTGTCGCATTTGCCAACAATGGCACCGTCGAGGTCGGCATGACTGTGCAAGACGACGACGGCGGGACCGCCGAGGCGGCGTGCCCAGAGCCCATTTCGGTGCTCAACGTGCCGCCCACAATCATCGGGGAACCGCCCACCACGGTCGACGCCCTGTCCGCGTATCGGTTCCGGCCCGATGTGGAGGACCCCGGAACGTTCGACATCCACACCTGGTCCGTCGAAGGTCCCGATGGGGCCACGGCAGACCCGTCGACCGGGACGGTAGAGTGGACGCCAACCATCGACGACGTCGGCGACCACACAATGATCCTGCGCGTCAACGACGGCGATGACAACGACCTTTACGAGTGGACGGTCAATGTGCAGTGGCCCGACACCGACGGCGACGGGTATCGCTTCGACGAAGACTGCGACGACGCGGAACCCACCACCTACCCCGGTGCGACGGAGCTCTGCGATGCCGTGGATTCGGACTGCGACGGCAGCATCACCGACGACTATGAAGACCTGGACGACGACGGAACACCGGACTGCATCGACCCCGATGCGGATGGCGACGGCGTCGAGGCCGACACGGACTGCGACGACCGCGACGCCACCGCATACCCCGGTGCGCCCGAGTCCTGCGACTTCACCGACAGCGACTGCGACGGCAGCCTTGCGGACGAGTTTGAAGACGCCGATGGCGACGATGAGCCGGACTGCATCGACGGCGACTTGGATGGCGACGGCATGGCCGACGCGTGGGAAGACGCCTATGGCCTTGATCCCGACGATCCCACCGATGGGGGCAGCGACATCGACGGAGACGGGCGCACCGCATTGGAGGAATTCTCCACGGGCTCCGACCCCACCGCATACGACGGACCGGGAGCGCCATCGGTGTACGCACCGCTGGACGGGTCCGAGGTCAACGCGCTTCCCGTCACACTGACCGTGGTCGACGGGGACGCACCGCTCGACCAAGCCCTGACCCACTCGTTCACCGTGGGGCTGTCCGAGACCCTGGATTCGCCGTTTGAGTTCGTGGACGAACGCGGCGGCGACCCCGACGGCACCACCTCGGCGACCATCTCCACAGAACTGGAAGAGAACACCTGGGTCTACTGGACCGCGAACGCCCAAGATGCGTTCACCACGGGGCCGAGCATGCCGATCGCCGGCTTCTTTGTGAACCTGGTCAACGAACCGCCCGGCATCCCCGGCCTCGCGTCGCCGCTCGATGGCAGCGCGACGGACCGGCTGGAGCTGGAAGCCATTGTCCCCGCCGATCCGGACCTCGACGATGTTGGGTTGGTCTTCACCCTCGAGTTGGCCGATGGCTCGTTGCTGGTCAGCGGCGAACTCAGCAGCGAAACGGACACCGTCATCTGGTCGCCCGCGGTCACACTGGTCGAAGGCGATGTGATGTGTTGGAGCGCCACTCCGATCGACGAACACGGCCTCGAGGGACCGTCGTCCGAAGTCGCGTGCTTCAGCATCGAACTGACCAACCTCGCACCCACAGTGCCCGTGATTCAAACCCCGGAAAGCGGTGCCGTCATCGCATCGCTCACCCCCACGATTCGCGTTCTCAATGGCGAGGATCCGGAAGACCGGTCCACGCAGCACCGATTCGAGATCGACACCGACCCGACCTTCACGAGCGCCGACCTCCAGACCGCACTCGTGGACACCGACCCAGCCGGCACGACCGAGTGGTCCGTGGACGGGGCGTTTGCCGAAGACGCCGTCGTTCACGTTCGCGTGTTGTGCACCGATGGCGTCAACAACTCGGAGTGGGCATCCACTCAGTTCTTGGTCAGCGAGACGAACGATCCGCCCGGCATTCCCACCCTGCTTGATCCGGCCGACGGCGTCCCCATGGGCGAAGGCATGCCGCTGGTGACCGCCAACAGCGTCGACCCCGAAGGCAGTGCGGTTGTCCACGACTTCAAGCTCATGGATCTCCGGGATGCCGTCATCGAGACCGGCGACGCCATCGAGCAAGGAGACGACTCCACAATCTGGGTCCCGTCCGCCCTCGAAGAAGGCAACTACCAATGGACGGCACGGGCACGGGATGCCGACGGCATTGCCAGCGAGTGGGCCGTGCCGCGCAGCTTTGTTGTGGGCACGCCGGACCAAGTTGAAGAACCCGAGCTCGGAGGCATGATCGTCAACGGCAAATCCGACGGGTGCTCTTGCGCCTCTGGCGGCCGGGGGTCGACCCAATGGGTGTGGTTGGTCGGAATCTTGGCCGTCGTGGCTCAGCGTCGGAAGCGACTGCGCCCCTGAAGCGCTTTCAGCTCTTTTCGAAGGTTCTCGACGTCATTCTCAAGCCGGGCGCGCAGCTCGTCCATGGCGCGAATTTCGGCCGACTTTTTCTCGACATCGGCCCGCAGCAACGCGTTCTCTGCCACCGCAGAATCCAGGGATAAGCGGTCGGCAGTGCTCTGATTCCCCAACAACTGAATCGCCTCCCGCTTGAACCCCGCCACTTCATCCATCGCGCGGGTCATCCGATCCATGGAGCGCATCAGGGTGCGAATCTGCCCGTTCAAGGCATCGACTTCGGCCCGCTTTCGAACCACCTCGGCTTCGGCCCGGGTCTGGGCTTCCGTCGCCGCCGCTGCGGATTCGTGAGCGCGGGCAGCATCGGCCGCCAACTGCGCCCGATCGACGAGGTCCGTGGGGCTGTGGGCATGGCGGGCGCCGGTCGCGATCCATTCCATCAGGGGCGCAAACGCCCGAGCCGGTGATAGCGATGTTCGGGCATAGCGGCGCGCGGCTTTCGCGCGGCGCGCCAATTCATCGGCGTCGTCGAGTACGGCGTCGAGGGTCGCTTCAATGTTGTGACTCGCCCAACCGGCGCTGCCCAAGACGTCCGCCAGCGGCGAGTTGGGAAAGGTCAAGATGGGCAGTCCGCATCCGAGGTAATCCGCGTGCCGGAACCGAAACGCGAGCTCGCGTTCGGGGTTGGCCGTCATCCAATCCAGCGCTGCCGTCGCGCCCGCATACGCGCGCAACAGCGTCGGTCGGTCGACCCACCCGGCCGCTTTCAGCCGCGAGTGGGTGGGCAGGGTCCAGCTGGCTTCGGCGCCTTCGGGGACACCGCCGTACCACACGACCCTGCCCTCGCCGCGCCGGTCGAGGTGTTCCAGGACGCGCTCGAGTGCCGGCACGGGGTTCTGCCAGGGCCAGCTTCCCCCACCCGCAACGAAAACGGGGGCTTTTGGTGTGCGACGCCGCGGGCCTTGCGGCGCGAGAAGCGGCACGAGCAGGGTCGGATCGGCCCGCACATCGATCCCTGCCATCGCCAAGATGCCCATCCAGAACCACCGCTGGCGGGGATTCGAGACCAAGAACACGTCCCCCGCCGCAAGGGCGCGGAGGGTCGCGACGCTGGTGTTGCGGAGGGTTCCTTCAAACGCGGCTTCCAGCACGCGGGGGGCGTAGAGGTCAACCGCGATGGGGGCGCCCACCGCGCCCAAGGCCGGCGCGTCTTCGATTTGCGTGGCGATGATGCGATCCGGTCCCCAGTCCCGGGCGCGCTGGTAGAGGTCTTCCTCGGAGGTGAACCCGCCCGGCTCGTCTTGCTGCCGCGACAGCAGCCGAACGAGATGCCCGTCCGCCTCCAGCGCCTCGGCCATGCCCGACGCACGAAGCGCCCCACCCGTGACCGGTTGGTCCAGAGTGGGGCGCGTTCCGTGGTGAACAATCAAGATTCGCATGACACCACCCTACCAGATGATGCCGCGAATCGAAGCGGTTCTACAGGCCCGACATGCTGGTGAGTTCCTTCGAAAGAATCACCGCACCGGTTTCCGTGTCCTTGTGCTCTTCGCGAACCAAGCCGATCCCCTCGACCCAGAAGAAGTCCGCCTTGCCCGGGAAGTCCCGCGTGAACGGAATGCCCGAACCGTTGAGTGCCATCGTGTAGGTGCCCGAGATGTGCCACGCCGTCATGGACTCACCCATGACGCTGATCACTTGGGTGCCCTTGTCGGTGAAGCTTCCGCTGACCGGAATGTTCACGGACAGGCCAGAGCCGCCGGTTCCACCGGAGCCGCCCGAAGTGTCGATGTATTGAAGCGTGTAGTTGAACGTCCACGTCTCGCCGGTTCCGAACATGTCGTTGTTCAGGTACAAGCGAGGGGTGGACAGCCGCATCAACACGTTGCCCGCGCTCACGGGGACCGCGGTGTCGTCGAGCTCGAGGTCCACCTCGTAGCTGATCTCGACGTTCCATTCGCCGACGCTCAAGCCCTTGGTGCCAAGGTTGTCGCAGAGGTGGTAGACGGTGCCTTCGTAGACAGTTTCGCCGCCGACGGTGAGGGTTTCCCAGGCCTTGTACGCCTCGGTCCCGGTCGTGGTGAACCCTTCTCCCATTGACCGCTCGGTCGCGATTCCGGTTCGGTCGCCTTCTTCGTTGTCGATGAACACCGACGTGTAGGTCTTTTCCCAGCCGTCTTGGTTCAGCGGGTTGAACGCAAAGCAGGACGTGGTGTCGATGTCGGCATCCGCGTCGGCATCCGCGTCGGCATCGGCGTCGGCATCGGCGTCGGCGTCGGCGTCGGCATCCGCGTCGGCATCGGCGTCGGCATCCGCGTCGGCGTCCGCATCGGCATCCGCATCGGCGTCCAAATCCTCTTCGGATTCGTAGTCGTACTTGGGAGTGCTGCAAGCGATGGCGAGCCCGGTCAGGCCCAAAAGAAGACGGTACATGGTGGTAATCCCCTACGTTGAGGGCCACCTAATAGCATCTCAGTTGAGGATTCGCCTGTTCAAAAGTGTGACGACCGCGGTACAACTGTTGCGTGCGCACCAAAAACCAGCTGATCCGCGACGCGCAGATGCTGCTCTCGCGGAGGTTCAACCGCTCGTTCGCCCCCCCCGACAGGGTCAGCCTGAACGTCACGCTGCGGTGCAATCTCACCTGCACGATGTGCACCACATGCTACGACTCCCCGGAACTGAGCCTCGCCGAAATCAAGGGGATCATTGACCAAACCGCGGATTGGGGTGTGGAGGTGTTCAACCCCCTCGGGGGCGAACCCTTCATGCGCGGCGACATCGAAACCATTCTTTCCTACGCGGTGAGTCGCGGTTTCTACGTCACCGTGACCACCAACGGCACCCTGATCACCGAGGGCCGGGCACGGGCCATTGCCGCCATCCCGTCGGATCGGCTTCACTTCAACATTTCCCTGGATGGCGATGAGCAGGCCAACGATGAGATCCGCTCGGCCGGCATGTGGAAGCGCGCCGTTCAAGGCTACCAACGCATCCGCGCGGCCGACGAAGCCGCGGGGAACAGCAAGCGAAAGATCCTCACCAACACCATCCTGCACGCCCGAAATGCAGACCGGTTCATGGACATCCTCGACGAACAAGCGTCGCTCGGTTTTGACGGCGTGCAAATCCTGAATCTCTTCCGCCAGAACAACGAGACCCCCGCTCACGGCGCCGCCCTCTGGTTCGGAGACGATGACATGGACCAACTCACGGACGTGGCCGAGCGGCTGGCGCAGCGGGCCGAGTCTCAAGGCGTGGTCGGCTTTCGCATTCAGAACCACCCCGAGAGTCTCCGCCGCATCCCCTCCTACTACCGCGATGCCCTCAAGCCGTTGGAAGCGCCCTGCTGGGCGGGCTGGAAGGAGCTGTACATCAACGCGGATGGCAAAGCGATCATGTGCGATGGCTCGCTGGACTTCCTCCGCGGGTCCTTCGGAAACGTGCGGGAACAAACGCTCCAACAACTCTGGGCTTCTCCCGCATTGCGAGAACGACGCGCAACGGTGAAGACCTGCACAACCCCCTGCGTGCAGGACTGTTACCTCCGAGAATCCAGTGATTCGCTTCCCTCGCTGGTCACCGACGCCGGCCGCATGGCGACCCAACGAATCGCCGATCGCGTGGCGCGCATGCGACCCACCGCTCAGGAACACCCCGATGAAACCCTGCGCCTCGAACTCTCGGACGTGTGCCCTTGCGATGACCCCGACTGCGCCACACCGACCCGTCGGTGGGCGTCGTTGATCCGCGGCATCGATCACTTCGATGCGGGCGAGTGGCGGCGATACCGCGACGAAGGGCGGATCGACTTTGGCCGCGGATTCATGGGGTTCGAGGTGGTGCGCAGCGTGGTCGACGACCTGAAGGCGCGACGAATTCGGTTTGGTCGGCTGGCGCTTCGATGGCGCGGCGAACCGTTGCTGCACCCCGAGGTCGAGCCCATTCTTCGCCACCTGATGGCGGCGATCGCCGCGGGCCATGTGGCCGACCGGCTGGTGATCGAAACCGACGGCCGGTTCCTCACCAACAGCATCGCCGAACTCGCGGCTCACCCCACACCGCAGCTGTGGATCCTCGACGGCGATCGCGCCCCAGCCAGCGTGCTCGACACCGCTGCCGCACTGCTATCCAGCCACCGCCACGAAGACGTCGCCATATGGCGGGTCCACACCGCCCGCGACGGCTTCGACGTTGACGCACTGAACGACCCCTCCATGCCCATCGTTGCGGGTGAGCCGCCGCCCATGCACGACGCCGTCTGGATCCGTCGCGGCAGCCATGCGCACTACCTCGCCGACCAAGCGGCGACCCGGGCGTTGACCGAGGCGGCCGCCGCACTCGGCGTCGCCGTGCGGCACGGACCCGACAACCGACCGATTGCCAATCCCCGAGGCATCCGAACGCCGGTGATCAGTTGGGACGGCAAGGTCACCATGAACCCCCTCGACACGGGGCTCACAGCGGTGCAGGGAGACGTCGTCCACAGCACCTTTTCATCGGCTTGGGCCACCTAAGGGCGGTGCAGCCCCGCGGGTTGTTGCCCGAGCCACGATGCCCAGCGAAGCGCACCGATCGCGAACACCTCGCGGCGCGTCGCCACGTGCTTGATCTCGAGCCGCTCGCCCGGCCCCGACAACCAGATGGTGTGTTCGCCGACCGTGTCGCCCAAGCGAATCGCGTGGGTCGGGGGGTCGGCACGACCGCCCGCATCGGCGACCGCCCGTTGCATCCGCTTGGCGGTGCCCGATGGGGCGTCGCGCTTTTGGTCGTGGTGGGCTTCCACGATCTCGACCGACCAATCGTCGGGCATGGACGCGACGGCGCGCTGGATGAGTTCGAGCAACAGCGGCACCCCTGCCGAGAAGTTTGGCACGATGGCCACGGGGGCGCGGGCCGCGTAGTCCTCGAGGGCGGCAATGGGAAGTTCGCCCGTGGTCCCCACCAACAGCGGCTGACGGTCCAGCCGAGTCAGGAGCGTCGCCAGGCCCTCTGGGCTGGTGACATCAATGACCACGTCGCAACCGGGAATGGGCGCGTCGGGGACCACCGGTCCCGCGTAGGCATTGCCGGCCTCGGACGCAATGAGTTGCCCGAGTCGACCGCCTGCACCATGGATCGCAATGCGCGTGGCCATCAGAACTGAATCGTTCCCACCAACCGGGAGCCCACGGCCGTCTCGCCAAACCCGGCGCCCAACTCCTCGTTCTCGTACGACGAAATGTACTTGCCCGGCAGGAACACGCCCGTGGTCGACGTGACCTCGATGTGCTCGAAGGGCCGGTAGTCGATCGTGAGGTCAAACTCTGAGCCGTAGCCCTTGTCGTCCATTTCGGACTCGGGGAGTTTGGCCGCCCGGGCACCAATCCAAGCCAGCTCCACATCGAGCCCCTCGGACACCGTGTACTGGATGGCGGGCCGCAAGTACAAGGCGTTGCTCACGCCCTCCCCCATTCGCACGGCGCCCGTCTCCCGGCCGCCGTTGTTCTCCATGCTGGGGTTTTCATGCGCCAGGACCGGCATGGGCTCCTCGAACATCATGAGCGCGACGTTGAAGTCGGGGTCAAAGCCAAAGGTTCGGTATTCGTTGTCGTAGGGATCTTGGTCGCCGGAGGCCAGACCAGCGGCGGCGCCGAACCGAATGGTGTCGTTGCCCAACAGCGCGGTGAGTTGCGTGCCAATCCCCGTCACAGTGACGTCGTTGATGTCTTCGGACAAGTTTCCGCCGCCGGTCTGGAAGGCGAACTCCCATTCCACGGTGGTCATGCCGAGCTCGGCCCGCGCCCACACGTCACCCGTGAACAAGGTGAAGGTGCTGTCGTCGGCAAACGTGCGCACCCGGTAGGTGTTGTACGTCCCGATGCCGTATCGCTCGCCCAGGTACGCGACGCCGCCCGTGTAGGTCAGCATATCATCGCTGGCGTTGATGAAGTTCTCGGCACTCGTCTCGATGGCCCCGATCAGGTAGACGGCGCCCACGGGTGCCGTGATCTGCAGCCGGTCGGCGGAGTCGCCAAACTCGTCGAGCGGGTCGTGCCCCGCGTTGTACACCATGCCCGAACCCCACTCGATCGGCATGCGGCCGAACCGAATGTGCCCAAACCCCGCGTCGACTTCGCCGTATGCGTAGTCCATGAACAGGTTGGTCTCGCCGTCGGCGGTGCCGACGCCGTGGGCAAAAGCCGCATCGACGGGCTCGCCCGTGACCGGGTCCGACATGCGAAGCGGGTTCGCACCCATGGTGTTGAACGGCAGGAACTGCATTCCCGCGTTGAGCCTCACCGCATCGGAAAACACAAAGGATGGCTGGAGCAACAGGCGATGGTCGGTCCACATCGACGACTCCTCGCTGCGCTCGTTTTCCTCGATGCCGGCGAGCGACAGCGAATTGAAGTACCGCACGCGCGTTCGGTAGTGGCCATCCCAGGCCACTTCCATGGCATTGGCAGACGTGGGAATCAGAAAAGCGGCAATCGGTAGCATTCCAAGCACAGTACGGTGTCCTCGCGTGGGCACGGGGACGTATCGCGGACAAACGAGGGGCGCCATCGCATTGGGTTGACGGGCGCCAGCCGACGGGGCACGGTGTTAGCGATGCTCGCGTTCATGAAATTTCTCTGGCGGCGATGGAAGGGTCTGGCCCATCGAATCATCGCGGCCCAGAACTGGCTGGTCATGGCCATTGCCTACGCCGTCGGCATGGGTCCCGTCGCGGTCATCATGCGCATGAAACACCCCGACCTCATCGACCGCGGACTGGGGGACCCCGAAAGCGCGTCGTACTGGATTCCCCTCAACGACGAACGCCAGGACATCCGCAGGGCTCAACGGCCCTACTGACGGCCGGACGAATCGGAATCACGGATACTTTGGCGCCGTGCCCCCCCATGCCGCGACCAGGTGTTCGCGAAACGCGGGCGGCGCTCGGTTGACCGAGGGGTCGACGTCGTACTCGGATGGAACCACCTCCGACCCCAGATTCACGCCCGTGTGGCCCCGAAGGATGTACTTCTCCCCGTCTTCCAACAAGAGCACCTTGCGGTCCATCGGGCTCACATCGGATGCACACGAGAGTCGGTAGGCAAACGTCAGCTCGGCCACGCCGTCGCTGTCGAGGTCGGAGGTCTGAAGCGAGCCGCTTTCGAGGCCAAGGTGCACGTCAAAGGGGCAGTCGTTGACGAAGTCCTTCACGGTGCGCTTGCGCACGACCGTGCCATCCGCGGCAATCGCGTCGTGAGTGAGCACCATCGACCGGCTCGTCGTGGGGTCATCTGCGCCGTCCGTCCCTTCCCGTTCGGCGTAGGTGACCACCACAACGTTCTCGCCGTTTCGATCGCGCCAACCCCATGCGTCGGGTCCCTTGGCATCGACGGCATCGGGAACCTTGGGCAAAGGTCGAAGCGCAAGAATCCCCGGTTCCGCCGATGCGCCTTTCCCATCCTCAGCACGGGCCGGCGATGGTTCGGAGGCGGTTGCGGGCCCCGTGCGCGGTGAATCCCCGCAGGCGACCGCACTCAGCAGCCACCCGCCAGCCAACAGCCTCTGCGGACCCATGACGTCCCTCCCTCGCGCGGGGCGTTGCCGCTCAGATGACCGTGTAGATGAACGGAAGAACGGGGCTGGACTCGGCGAACAAGATGAAGCCAACCATGAGCGCAAGCACGATGATGATGGGCGTCATCCACCACAGCTTGTTGTGGATGATGAAGTCCACAAACTCTTTGGCAATGGACTGTCGTTCAACGGGGATTTGGTTGTTTTCATCGCTCATGGGCCCAGCCTATCACGGATGGTGAAGGATTGATTCAACTCGGGAACTTCGGTGCCCTGGCCCCGCTCGCCCCACTCGAGGACGAACCGGTGGGGTTGCTCGGCATCGCGGTGAACCGTCCGGTCCTGACCGCGACGCCGCAACAGCGGCCCCAAATGATTCGACCAGTCGTGCGTCGTCTGAACGGCGCACGGGATGGCCGGGTCGGCCACCACGCGCACGTCGCCCGGACCCAATTTCGCCAAAGCCTCCGCTGCGCGACTGAGTCCCACATCCGAGTCGCCCGGCGGCCGAATCCATTCTTGGGGACAGCCCGGATCCACTCCGGGCGACCGGCGGTGAATGGCCACGCGATCCACCGACAACCACACTGTCCAGGCCGCTGCAGCCGACGCAACGCCGACCCACACCCGACCGCCCGGCCGCCACGCTCCGGCCATCAGGAGCACGGCGGCCGGAAGCAGCGGCGCCATCAGGCGGGGATACTTTTTGGGAATCACCATGAGCACGAGCAGACCGCCCAGCAACCAGATCGCCGCGACGGCAAACCCCGGTGCGTCCCGGCCCCGCACGAACGCCCACACCGCGGCGGCCGTCAACACCGGACCCAGCCCGACCCACAGCACGCTCCGCGGGTAAAACGCGAGGTGGTCGAGTCCGACACTCGATCCGTGTCCGGCGACCGATGCCCCCGCATAGGCCAGCTGCGGACCCAGGTTCACCGCCAGCCACGGGGCGGCGATCGCCGTGGCCACCGCGGCGACGGCGGCCAGCATTCCGGGGCGACTGGTCAGCCGTTCCCGCACGGCCCACGCAACCGGTAGGGCTGCCGCCAAGAAAAAGGTTTGTTTGGTCATCAATCCGACGCCCAGCACCGCACCCAACTGAATGCTGCGACCCAGCGACGGATAGTCGGCCCAGCGGAGCGCACTCAAAACGGCCACAGCGGTCACCGCCATCACCAAACTCTCGGGCATGAAGTGGCGGGTGAGGCCGTTGGCCAACGGCACCGTCAGCACCATGAGCGTCACCCAAGCGTCGACCCGACGGGCTCGCTCGCCGCCGTGAAGGCGCGCGGCGATGCGACCGGTGGCCAGTGCCGCCACGGGCAACGAGACCAGGCAGATGCTGCGAACCACCGGATGCGCTGGATCGCCAAGACCCGTGAGCCACCACCAACCGCCCACCATCGCGGCGAACATCTGGGGGTACTCGCCCATTGGACCCACCCACAGCCGCTCCACAAAGCCCGCGACGTCGCCTTGCAAAAGATCGGCGCGAAACAGTTCCGCGGCCCCGACATGGCCTTCCTCGTCCCCATCGCGGAGCAACGCATCGCTCCGCAACCACGCCCAGGATGCGACCAACCAGGCCGCAACCGCAGCGGGCTTCAACCAGCGGCTGGTGTCAAGGGTTGAGGGCTGCATCGAGCGTTTCCACCATGTCTTCAATGGGCTGAAGGCCGACGTCGCCGCCAAGCAAAAAGGCGAACACCGCGGCCAAGGTCACGGCCGGAATGGCCGTGCGAAGCAGCGGCGACCGGACCGCGTGCGCCGCGACCACCACCATGACCCCGGTCAGGGCCACCAAGGGCAAGAAGTAATGCGTGGGATGGTGATCGATGGTCGCCAACAAGGCGCTGTACGCCAGGACCGCGGTCAACAACCACCGCAAAACCGCGCGTCGCTCGGAGGGGGCTGCGGCGAACGCGGCCGCGATCGCCACGAGCAACCCGCCGCCGGTGTAGGTCGTCCACAGTGCGTAGAACCCGGGAACCCGGGGCAGCAGCTTGGTCACCCGGTAGTCGCCATGCCAATGTTCGGGGAACGTCTCAAAGTACAGAATGAAGAGCAGGTCGTTGAGCACGCCACTGGCGACCCCGATGGCGGCGATGATGGCCCCGACCCCGACCCATGCCCAGGTGCGCGCAACCGCCCGCCACTGCATGGACCCCATGCAGAATCCGTGCGCCAACAAGAGCATCATCGACACCACCACGCCGGGCCACCGGCTCAGCCCCGCCGCGATGGTGAAGGCCACAATCCAGCCGGTGCTGCGCGACGCCACCGCCGCGGCAACCGCCAACAGCGCCGCGGCGTACAGGCTGTCGGGAAAGTTGAACGAGCCGGGCTCGACCATCAACAACCCGTGGGCCAGCATCATGGCGGCCGGAACGGCGTGGGCCAGCCGCGGCGCATCGGGTGCCACGAGCACCGCCAGCCGCACCGCCGATGCCCCCACCAGCAGCAAGACGAGCACGAACAGCACGCCCGCGGCGGGCATGTCGTTGCCCATCAGCACCGTCGCCAGCGACAGCTGCGGGCTCCAAGCGGGCGGTTGATTGAGCGTCGCCCACCGATCGACCATCATCTCCTCGGCCCACACCTGGTTTTCGACTTGGTTCAGCAGCTGGTAGTAGTGCACAAACCGAAGCGACCCGTCCGCATGAGCCGCCCAGACCGACTCGGCTCCGGGCAGCACAAACAGGGTGTCGCCGGTGGCCTGCACCTCGACCGAATCGCCGGCGGCCAGGTCCACCGACACGAGCACGCCCGCCACACCGTGATCCAGGTACCGACGAACCGCGCCTTCGTCCTCCCGTTCGGTGACCGACCGCTGCACCGTGGCCGTTTGTTCGTTCACCGTCAGGGTGGCGCCAATGGGGCCCTGCATCGCCACGGCCAATCCGCCGCGCGCGGCCTCCGCGGCCACAAGCCGCATCGATGGCGTTGCCACCGGCACGCGGTAGGCGCCGGCATCCGAACCGGCAATGCGAACGATGCCGTCCGCCTCCACCACGGGAACGGCGCCGGTGAATTCCGCCGCATCGGCGCCTTCCAGGTACCAGTGGCCGTGCAGCGGGCGGGCGAGGTCGGTGGACTTCCATCCCGAAAACCCCACCACGGCCGCAAAAACAAGCCCCAGGCCCACTCGACCGGCGGCCGGCAACGCCGCCGTCTGCGGCCACCGCCGTGCCCAGGCGGCGCCGGCCACCGTCCACAGCGCAGCGAGCACCGCCAAGGCAACGAGCCGCTCATCGGAGCTCACCCCAAGCTGGCGAACCACCGCCACATTGAGCCAATTGATCGCCATCGAGATCCAGGCGGCGTTGATGACCAGGCCGAGCACCGTCGCCGTTCCATGGCGCGCAAAGCGTGCCGCAAAGCCCAAGCCCGGGAACACCAACAGCACCGCCAAGGCCAGACCGCCCAACCACCACGGCAGCGCCATCAGGCCGCGCCTTCCAGCCGGTCGGCGGTCCAGGCCACAAACTCCGACATCGTCTGCCCCAGCGGCGGCTGCGGGATCGCGCCCCACGCCAAGCGGGCACGGCTGTGGTCGCCCACCAGCCGAGGCACTTCGTTGGCCCGCTGGGCCCGGCCGCCCGCATCGATCAACCCCGGGTCGGCACCCGCCGCCTCAAAGACCGCGCGAACGGCATCCAAGACCGAGACGGCGGGCCCGCCGCCCACGTTGACGATGGATCCCGCGAGGTCCGGCAGCGCGGCGGCATTCACCAATCCTTCGGCGACAGCGTCGACGCGATTCCATTCGCGGACCTGCTCGCCGGTGGTCATGGCAAACCGTTCGCGCCGCAGCGCCGCCCGGGCGGCTTGCGCCAGGACGCTCGCGGTGTCGCCCGGACCAACCGCGCGAAAGATCCGCGCCACGGTCACCCCGGGCACCGCCAACACGGCCTCGGTCGCCTCGAGCTTCAGCGCGCCGTACGCGTCGACAGGCAGGGCCGGTCCGGACTCCAAGTGGGGCGCGGGCGCATCGCCGTATTCGGCGCAGGTGCCGGCGTGGAGCACGGGGATGCCATGGCCGTTCGCTGCGGTCGCCACGGCCAGTGCGGCGTCCACCACCCCGCGGCGAAGCAGCGGGCGCTGTTCTTCGGCGGCGCCCGCCGCGACGGGACCCGCCAAGTGAATCACCGATTCCGGACTCACTTCGGCGAGGATGGCGGCGGCATCGTCGGGGAAGACGGCGCGATGATGCACCGCGGGGGCTGCCGAGCGGCGGCGGTGTCCCGTGCCGTGCACCTCGGCACCCTGCTGGGCCAGCCGACGGACCACGGCGGCGCCGATGAACCCCGATGCCCCGGTCACCAGCACGCGGCGGCCGCGCCAAAAATTCGCTGGAATGCCCTTCACGGGGCTACGATAGCCCAATGGAGGGTTGGTCCGTGCGCACAGGGCTTCTTTTGATCGCCGCCGGCTGCAACTTCTCGGCGTCCACCGACGTCAAGCAAGCCGACACCGGAATGCCCTTGGCGGACGTGGACGATGACGCGGGCGAGGGCCGTGGCGACGGCGACAGCGACCCCACGCCAGACCCCGAAGAAACCGACGACGACCGCGACGGGTACACCGAGGCAAACGGCGACTGCGACGACGACAATCCGGACATCGCGCCGGGCGTCGAGGACATCTGCGACGGGGCAGACAACGACTGCGACGACGAAATCGACGAAGACGCCGCCAGCGACGACTACGAACCGAACGACACGGTGGACTACCTGCTGGGCGAGGTGGACGACACCATCGAGGTGACCGGCTGGCTCGACGACGACGGCGATGTCGACCGCTACCGGTTCATCTACGCCGACTCGGTGATCGACTTCGACGGGCTGACCGTGGCCCTGAGGGGCCTCGACGGGTCGGTGACCTACAAAATGCAGATCGTCGACGTGGCGACCGACGAAGAAGTGTTCAACGCCTTCAACACCGCCGAAGACACGGAGCTCGAGTTTGAGCTCGAGTCAACCTTCGGCAGCGACTCGACTCAGTTTCGCGTCGTCATTTCGTCGCTCGATGGCGGCGACTGCGCCAACCCCTACGAACTCGAGATTGTGCACTCGGACTGGTGGTAGGGCCGCACACCCTCACCCCCGCAGCAGCGCGTCCATGTCGGGCCCATCGGGCACAAACCCGCGGGGGTTCAGCTGCCGATGGCTCGCGAAATAGTGGGTGCGAATGTGGTCGAAGTGCACCGTCTCGGCCACGCCGGGCAGCGCGTGGATGCGGCGAACAAATGCCCACAGGTGCGGGTACTCGTACAGGTGTTTCTTCGCGGTCTTGAAGTGCACGTAGTACACCGGGTCAAATCGGATCAGGGTCGGGTACAGGGCCACATCGGCGATGGTCAGGGAGTCGCCGCAGAGGAAGGGCCGATCGGCCAGCACCGCGTCCCACTCGTCCAGGGCCGCGAACAACTCGTCGTGCGCTTCCCGGTACGCCGCCTCGGTCCGTGCGAAACCGCAGCGGTACACCCCGTTGTTGATGGGGGTGTAGAACCGGTCCATGGCCGCGTCGATCTGCAGGCGCAAGTCCTCGGGGTACAGGTCCAGCCGCCCGTGCCCCAGTGGCGCGAACTCGGTGGCCATCATGCGAATGATGTCGGTGCTTTCGTTGTTCACAAGCACATCGGCGTGCCGGTCCCACAGCATGGGAACGGTGACCCGCCCCGTGAATCGGGGATCCGCGCGCACGTACAGGTCGCGCAGAAACCGCTCGCTGTGGATTGGGTCGTGCGAAGGAAACCGCGAATCGTCCGGGTCAAAGACCCACCCATCGTCGAGCATCAGCGGGTGCACAGTCGACCACGAGATGGCCGCCTCAAGACCGAGCAGCGCGCGCACAATCAGCGTCCGGTGCGCCCACGGGCACGCGTGAGACACGTACAAGTGAAACTGCCCCGCCTCGGGCGCAACCACGCGGTTCCGAAACGCGCTCTCTTGGCGCTTGAAGCTGCCCGACGAATCGGACTCCCAGTCCTCTTTGGTGACCCAGTCACCGTTCACCAATCGTCCGCCCATCGCGCCCTCCCCGGGGTAAACCCGCGGTCCCGTGCGGTTCTTCCGTCCCCAGCACTTCGTATTGAATTTGCCCCAAGGTTTGCAACCGCTCGGCGCCCACGACCGCCGCCTTCGAGCCCCAGCGCCATCGAACCACGACGGCGCCGCGTGCTTCATGGGCTCACTTGGTCCGGGGTGCCGCCCCGCCGCGCCGCTGGGCGAGGGCGCTCTTCAACTCGCCGTGGTTCACACCGAGGGCTTGGAACATCTTCTTCTCCTGCCACTCCTGAAACACCTTGAAGTGCGCATCCGCCGCGTAGTGACCGCTGGTCAGGTACACAAACGCCCGCAGCGGCGTGCTCACGCTGCCGCGCTGAACCAGTTGGTGCGCCTCCCAGAAGAATCCGTCGACACTGCGGTTGTTCCCGTACCAGTAGCGGGCCATCCGAAGCCATGCCTGGTAGTCCTTCCGCATCGTTTCCGAGTACCGATTCAGCGCATCCGCATTGCCGGTCAGGGCCTCCATGACCGCCACCGCCGCGTTCGCCGCACCGCGAATCGCAAAGTCGACGCCCCCCGCCAAGATCGGATCAACAAAGCAGGCGGCGTCGCCCACCAAGATGTGGCCCGGGCCGTGGTACGTCTGGGCGCTGTAGGACCAGTCGCGCACCACCTGCAAGCCGCGGACGCCATCGACTTCGCAGTACTCGCCGTTGTCGAGCGGCACCGGAGAGCGCTCCAGCAGGGCCCGAAACTCGGCTTCCGTGTACTGACGCCGGTCTCGGGTGACCAGCCCAATGCTCGTCACATCGGCCGAAATGGGGATGAACCACAGCCACCCCTCGGGGATGGCCGTGATCAACTGGGCATGACGGCACAGCGGGGCAGGCAGGCCGCCCGCACCGCGAAAATAGCTGTACATCGCGATCGACTTCAGGTCTTCCGCCGGCTCGATGAGCCCCAGGTGACGGCCAATCATGCACCGCTGGCCGCTGGCGTCCACGACCATCGACGCATCGATGCGCCGGCCGTCCTCCAGCAACACGCCGACCGCGCGTTCGCCTTCGAACAGGACTTTCGCCACGCCGCAGTCGGTGTACGCCTCCACACCGCGGGCTTTGGCTGCGTTGAAGATGATCTCGTCAATCCGCGACCGACGCACCTGCCACGCCCGCTCGTAGTCGCCGGCCAACAGGTCCGCTTCCGTGATGTTTTCGGCGTCGCGCTCGAGGCGTTCATCGAACAAGATGCTCCACGGTTCGTCGGTCTCGCCCCACACGTAGACGGCGCCGTATTTCAACGCAAAGTCTTCCGCGGCAATGGCACTTCGGATGCCCAAGTGCTCGTCCAGGATGTCGATGGTCGCGGGCTGGAGCGACTCGCCGACGTGATGACGCGGATGAGACCCCCGCTCGAACAGCACGACAGGGATGCCCTCGTTGGCCAAAATCGCGCCGAACACGCTTCCTGCGGGACCCCCGCCGATGATCACAACCGGATTCATGTTCTTGATGTACCCCCCAAACCGCGCGGGGCCTACCCAATCGTGCAACTCCCGTGCACCGCAACTAACCGTTCGCGATGCCCAATCGCCATTCTGCGCCCGCCCCTCCGCAGCCATGCACGCCTTCGAAGCGACCCCCATCCGCCGCACCATTCCGGCGAGGACCGCGGCCCTACGGTGCGGTGCGAGACCCGTCCGATGCGGGATCGTTGATGAACTGCATCATTCGAAATCGCGTCTCCCCGCTGGCCAAACACCGTTGCCGCGCGTCCCCGCCCGACAACGATTTGACGTAATCCGACCAGCGGCTCAGCCATCCCCAGAGGGGTCGCGTCCACCGCAGCAGCCGATCCCGGGGGCGGCCCAAGTGAATCCAGGGCGTCAGGTCGCGGTTGCTCACCAGGCGGAGGCCGTGGCATTGGGCGATGCGCTCCACTTCGGAAGCCGGCCGAACACCCGGGACCAGCCAGTGGGCGCGGTAGGTCGACAGCCACCGCGATGGCGGCGCCTCCGACTCGGCAAAATCGTCGATGACAATCAACCGACCGCCCGAGTCCAGCATTCGGGCCGCGGAGGCCATGAAGGAATCCAGGTCGTCAGAGTGGGCCATGGCTTCGATGCAGAAGGCCACCGAGCTGGCGCTGACCGCCTCATCCGCGCGGTGAAAGTCGGCCTGCTGGATGCGCACGCGACCCCAAGCCCCGTGGGTCTTCGCTGGGGGCGGCGTGCCGAGCGTCAGCCCATCCAACGCGATCGCGGAATCGAGCCGCTCGGCCAAGTGAAGCAGCCCGGCACCCATGCCGCAGCCGAGGTCCACCACGCGGTGGACCGGTCCGTCGTGGGCTTCGATGGCTTCGACCACCAAGTCGTGGGCCACGGCCAATGCCGCTTCGACCGATTCGACGCCCTCGGGCCACAGCGCAATGTGGATGGCGGGGTACGCGTCGTTTTCACCGAATCGAATGAACTTGTCGGTGTTGCGCCGGTAATAGCGCGTCACGCGGGTCACATGATGGGAGGGGTTGGCCGACACGGGTGGTCGGTAACCGAGCCGAATTCATTCGACCACGCCCCCCCAGTTGGTCGTGGGGATGGCATCGGTGCGATCGTCAAACACCAAGGTTCGTTCCGGCCACCGCAAGGCCGCAAGGCCGCCGCTGAAGCCCTCGGTGCTCCCCCGCGCCCGTTCGATGAAGCGGCGACCCGCGCTGTAGTCCACGCAAAACACGTTGCGACCCGGACCCGTCCAGTCCGAAAACCGCTCCGTGGACCAAGAGTCGGGCTTGCCAGAGACCCACGCGCCCGCCCGTCGCCGCCAGTAGTGACCCACCACAACGGCGGGTTCGTCGGTGTAGTTGTTCCACCAATCGTACCGCTGCACAAACCGCCACTTGCCGCCCACGAAGAAAATGTCGCTGAATGGCACCCGGACCTCTCGGCCGCTGGTGACGACCTTGACGGGATGGTTCGACTGACGCTCGGCGGCCGCCACTGCGTGCGCCTCGAGGTCTCGGGTGGGGGGAACATCGAGCCGGACCAGATTGGCAAACTCCGCCCGTTCCGCCCGTTCGCGCTCCCGCAGCCCGCGCGCATCGAGATCGCGGTTGATGTCGCGGCCCCACTGCTTGGTGAGGGCGACAATGTCCGCTTCATGGGGCAGCCGCTCGATCGCTGCGTCGTACCAACAAGCGTGCACCACGCGCAGGTCGGCGCGGTGCAGGACCAGCGGCAGCGTGGCGAAGAACGAACGAAAGCGCTCGGCCTGTCCCGCGGATGCCAGGGCGGAGTCAAACGGCCGTTCGCAGACTTGTTCGTCGATCAGCAGCTGGTAGTGGTCGGTGGCATCGCCGTAAAACCAACCGTTGCCCTCCTTCTTTGAACCCAGCAAGATGTTGAGCTCGTGGTTGCCGAGCGCGCACTGGGCGATGCCGGCGTCCACCAGCTTCATCACCATCTCGACCACCGCCGGACTGTCGGGGCCGCGGTCAACCAAGTCGCCCACGAACGCGATGGGTCGTTGCGCAGTGCCGCGCTCGGGGTCGCACCCCAGGCGGGCCAGCAGTGCGCGAAGGGCCTCCGCCTCGCCGTGCACATCCCCGATGATGTCGAGTGGCCCCTCGGGCAATCTCTGAAACAACGACCCCATCAGCGACCTACGGTGACGTTCGGTCTTCCAGACCTTGCCCCACTGGCGCCGCGGATCCGTCCCCCACCATCTGTGGGGCCCGGTCGAGGTTCACCTCGAGTCCCGTTTGGTCCTCGTTGCCCATCAGCGCGCCCCCCTCGTGCAGCACCGCAAAGCGCTCCCCAAGGCCCGGCGTTCCGTCGCCATTGGAGTCCTCGTGCACTTCGACCACCACCGGGTAGCCGTGCCATGGAAAGGCGATCTCAAAAGGTCCGGGTTTCGCAACGACGATCGGTGGGAACCGAACATCCGCGCCGTGACCGCCCACGCCGCATGCGGGCGCCTGCGGGGTTCCTCCGTTCGATTGATCGCTGCTCGCGGTCGGCGACGGCCGCACAAAGGCGCCCACCTTGAGAATGAACGGACCGGTGCACCCACTGCACACCACCTCACCGGAGAACACCGTGTGGTGTCCGGCGCGAATCTTCGCTTGCAACTCATCGGCCTGCTTGGCCGTGATCGAGCTGGTGCCGCCGGGCTGATCGGAAACGACCGTCTGACCCATGCGGGCTTCCAACGGCACATCGGTGCTGATCGGCGAGTAGGCCACGGCGGCGGTCGTGCTGGCCGGCGCGGCGCTTTGTTCCACCGGCTGGGGGCAACCAAGTGCAAACGGAATCAATGATGGAATGATCGTTCTCATACGAGGTAAACTACGGCACTGACCACCGAGACGCCAACGTGAATCGACGCCAGTTCTGCACCCGCACGCTCATGACGGCCGCCGCCGCCGGCCTGCCGCTGCCCGCTTGGGGCGCATTTCACCCCGGTGAGGCCGCCCTGATGGGCCAAGCCCTCGCCCACGATCCCCACCGCCACTACCCGGATGCGGACGGACTCGTGGACCCGACCAGCGGGTGCCGATTTTTCTTTCACCACCACCGCCCCGACGAATTTGGCCACTTCCACTCGTTTGGACGGGACGAATACGGGGCCGCGATCCACGTCATCATGATCACCATCGATGCCGAGGGTCGGGCGACCCGGTTGACCACCACAAACCAGTGGGTGACCGGCACCCGGTATGTGGATGCCGCCGGCATGAAACCGTTCATTGATGGCTTTGCGATGAACCCGGCAGCCACCGCGCAGCCCGAACTCGTGGCGTTCGTTCAAGGCATCATTCGGACCAACCGCCCCGCCATTCACCGGCTGTACCGGCAACGGGACGCGTGGTTGGCCGCTCAGCGAGAAGCCGGCAATCCCGACCCGTTCGCCGATCGAACCCACGAGGAACTGAGCAGCGTGACCCTGGAGAAGGCGTAGTGCGTTGGGTGCTGATGGTCCTGTTGGGGTGTTCCTCGGGCACGACCACCGAACCCGCTGCGCCCGCTGCGCCCACTGCAGTCGCTGCGAAAACCTACCGAACGGCTTCGGCCACCGTGCAGACCGGGCCGTTCACCAATCGGCTGGAGGACGCCACCAGCCCCTACCTGCTCATGCACGCGGACGACCCGATCAACTGGTACCCCTGGGGCGAAGAAGCCTTCGCCGAAGCCAAGCGCCGCAACGTGCCGGTGTTTTTGTCCGTGGGCTACTACGCGTGCCATTGGTGCCACGTGATGCATCGCGAGAGCTTCAAGGATCCGGTCACCGCAGCCATCTTGAACGAGCACTTCGTGGCCATCAAAGTCGATCGCGAGGAGCGGCCCGACGTGGACGCCTTGTACATGGACGCTGTCCACATTCTCAACCGCAACAACGGCGGGTGGCCGGCGAGCATTTGGTTGACGCCCGATCGAAAGCCGTTCTTTGCCGGCACCTATTTCCCCCCCGAAGACCGCCAAGATCGCCCGGGCTTCGGCAACCTGCTGCGGCGCATTGCCGAAGACTGGGAGACCCGACCCGGCGAC